>JAUSIF010000172.1 GCA_030648135.1 Xanthobacteraceae bacterium | reverse complement strand
GGGTATTCGTGGACGAACGGCTTGCCCTTGCGCGGGAAGACGATGCGCGCGCCGTGCTTGTGCTTGAACGGGACAACCGGCGTTTGCCGCACCCGGCCATCCGGTACGCCGGCAGCATACTCGAAGCAAAGGAAGACGGGGCCGACGACGAGCGCCGGCCCCGGGACTACTGGCAGCGTGAGCTGACCGTTCGCCATGTCAGCCTTGAGCGGCGCCGGCCGTCTCGGTGACGACGCGCGGTAGCCGCGTGACGTTGCTGTTCTTGTCTTCCGCTTCGGCCTCGTTGTTCTTGCCGTCGAGCGGGAGCGATGGGACCGACTCGATCCGTTTCATGACGCCGGTCATGTCCATGTAGGCTTGCAGCGTGTCCCACAGGTTCGCCAGTTCCTCGTTCGACTTAATGCGGTGGAACTTCTTGAGCAGCGCGTAGGCGGCCTTGTCGAGGTGCTTCTTTTCGACCGCGTTGCCGATGGTCTCGCGAAGCTCGCCGACGATGCCGTCGATCTTGTCCTTGTAGTTGTCGTCCTGCTTGAGCAGGGCGGTCATCGTTTTCGAAGATAACAGCACAATGGTTTTCTGCTCGGGGGCTTCGCCCTTGGGCTCGGTATCTTCGTCTTTCCGTTTCGCCATCGTGGTCTCCCTCTGTAGTTTAAGTTTCAGTTCAACGATTTGCTACCGCTCGCCGGCATCGCGACCGCGAATGACAGCCCTTCCGCTTTCGCGTGCGCGAGGACTTCGCGGATGAGCACCGACAACAAGAGGGGCGGCGGACAGCCGGCAGGCTTCCGCCTGCTCCATTAGCAGCGGCATCGTCTCGTCGTCGACTGGAACTCGGAAGTGGGTCATTGTTTCGTTCAGCATGGCGTCGTGGCCGTTGGTACAATTCAGGGCGCAACTTTTCACGCGGGATCCCACTGATCGCTTCTACGGCAACAATATGGCGTAGCGGGACTCTCTTCCAAATACACACCGCTTGCTGACTGATCTTAAGCCCGGCGGCTATTTTGGCCATCATTCCACGGGTAGCGCGGATATGTGCGATTGCGGCCTTTGCTACGCGGACATCAGTAGATTTCATGCGGTTTTTTTCTAACATTGGGGATAGTCAAAATCAAGATAGACTTGGCGTTATTAACCGCCTATATTCTCGCCGTTGCGCCGGGGCGAATCCCCGGGAAGCCCCGCCGCCAATAGCGACCCGGCTCCCCGCACCTCCTTCCCCGGCACCAAAAGAGGAGAAACTAATGTCCGCCACATCGATCCGCGCCGCGGTTGTAGCTTCGCTCGCCGTTGTCGCTTTTATTCTCATCATTCAAATGCTCGACGATTACCGCCGCCCGCCTGGACCGGCGGCGTTCTGCGATGTCCGAACCATGAGCTGCTACGACCAACTTGGGAGCGCCCGATGAGCAAGCACACGCCTGGGCCGATTGAAGTTGTTGAAGCAAAGACGCTCGACAATTCCGGACAATGGCACATCTACCTTGCCGCGCCTGATGGTCGCAAGATCGCCGCTCTGTGGGGTAACCAAACTGAAAAAATTGCGAACGCCCACCTCTATGCCGCCGCGCCGAATATGCTCGCGGCATTGCGTCTGGTTATAAAGCTGATGGATGACGGGACGCTCGTCAGAGACATCAGCAAAGACGGAAAGCCAGATTGGGCGCTCAATTCATTGGCCTTGGTGCGCGATCTGCAAACCATCCAGGCCGCCATCGCACAGGCCACCAAAGGAAACACGCCATGACCGACCAAATCTTCGCCACCCCCGCCGCCGCGCAGGGAACAAACGTCCCCGACTACGCCGCCGAGGAATCCGCTCGGCTCGCTCGCGAGTTCTCAGGACTCGAAAAGGACGTCACCGATCTGTTGGCCGAGGCGAGGGCTCTCCCCACAACCGTCGAGGACGAGCCGACCGCGAACCTCTACACGAAGACGATCACCCGGTTCGGCGACCTCGATACGAGGCTCGACAAGTTCCGGGAATCCGAGAAACTCCCGTACCTGCGCCGCGGGACCGCCGTCGACTCGTTCTTCGGCCGGATGCGCGAGCGGCTGTTCCGCAAGAAGAAGACCGACAAGGCCGGCGGCGCCGACATTCTGCACGACCGCCTGCACGCCTACAACGTCAAGCGCGAGGCCGATGAGCGTCGCAAGCGCGAGGAGGCTGAGCGGGTCGCCCGCGAGGCCGAGGAACAGGCACGCCTCGCCCGCGAGAAAGCGCAGCGTGAGCAGCGCGAGGCCGAGGAGAAGGCCGCCCGCGCGCGTAAAACGGCAAACATCGAGGAGCAGCAACGGCTGGCCCGCGAGGCCGAGGAACGCGCCGCCGCAGCCCGCGCGGCTGAGGATGAGGCCCGCGACATTAGACGCGATGCCGAGGCTGCCGCAGCCGCCAAACCCGCCGACCTCGTCCGCGAGCGCCACGAGGGCGGCGCGATGAACACGATGAAGCAGGTTCCTTACGTCGAGATGACCGACTCGATGGCGCTCGATGTCGTTGCGCTCTGGCCGTTCGTAAAGAACGATGCGAAGGAGGCCGCGCTCAAGGCTTGGGCGAAGGTTGTGCAATACAAGAAACCTATGGCCGGCGCGATCATCGAGTATCGGAACGAAACGGTAGTGCGGCGATGAGAACGACCGAGCGGAATTGCTCAGGCTGCCGCTATTGGTCCGAGATGATTGCTCAGGCCGGCGGCGGTACGACGAACCCACGAGGCGACACTGAGGCGCTATGCCTCTCGGAGCGAGGGCCCCACGCCAGAGAATACACGACGGCCGAGACGACCTGCGACGCATTCGCCAAGAACAGCCACGGCGCCGTTGACGATCCGCCGAACTACGGCGAGGCGTCGCGCGCGGCTTACGCCGTCGAGGCATCGATGAAGCACAAGAACGACGCGCCGATGTTCGCGCCGGACGGAACGATGCTGGACGATCAGGGCAACCGCTCAATCTTCGACGATGTCGATGAGTAGGAGAGATCGATGATCGACCCAACCCTAGCCGACATCGGCCGGCTGGTCGTCTACACCGGTAACCGCTACCCAGGCGGCAAACTTGAGGAAGGCGTTATCACGTCTTTCAGCGATACGAGCGTCTTCGTCCGCTACGGCGCGGACGTTCATAGCAAAGGCACAGACCGGCGCGATCTGGAATGGGCAATGATGATCGACGACAAGGGCAACCGCTCGATCTTCGACGACGTGGACGAATAGGACGCAATGATGGCCGAAAAACTCGTTTGCTCCAATTACAAGATCGGCGGTATTGAGTTTGAAATACTCACGGAGACTGGCCTGCGCGAAAATAACTTCACCATCCTATTCGGCGGTATCGAGCAAGATCAAGACCAATTCAGCGAACAGGAATTGAAGCGGCTCGCCGACTATGTCGCTGATTGGCGAGCGCCAAACAACTAGAGGACATGCCCATGGCAGAATATGTGACGTTGATGGGTGCCGAACAAGTGCAGAATGCAGGACAGGCCATGCGAAGCGCGGCGGACGAAATGAAACATGCCGCCAGTGAAATCTCCTATGCCTTCGATCAACATAAACGGTTTATGGAAGATTGGTTGCAGCAATTTACCGCTGCAATGGAATTGAACAAAAAAGGTGAAACGCCATGACCAAAGCCGCCCTTAAAGAACGCACCGCCCCTCTGTTCGGCGAGATTGATCCGCCGGCGAAGCCGAAGGCCGAGGTCGCCAAGGTTGCCAAGCCGAAGGCGAAGAAAAAGACCGGGACCGCCGTCGCCGTTCACAAGCCTTCGCCGCCGCTCGCTCCCAAGAGCCTGCTCGAAGTCATCAAGGACGCCGCCGCAGACCCGCGCGTCGACGTCGCCAAGATGCAGGCGCTCCTGACGATGGCGCGCGAGGAAGAAGCACGTGCAGCCGAGCGCGAGTTCAACGTCGCCCTGGCCG
>JAUSIF010000121.1 GCA_030648135.1 Xanthobacteraceae bacterium | reverse complement strand
CTTCCGGCGGCACTACTCCTCGCCGAAGCGATCCGCCGCTTGCACGATAATGAGACGCTCGCCGATCTCCTCGTCTTCTGAGCAGCCGCTCCAAACGCGATGCATCTCTTGCCGCGAGCGCGAGATAGGCGTGGGTGAGCTGCGGCCATTTCTCGGGCGTGCGAGGATTGGGCTCCAGGAGATGCGCGATCGCCAAGCGTGCACGCAATGTGGCGCGATGGCAGCGGTAGAAGGTGAACAGCTCCTCGGTTGGGCCGTCACGCAACGCCTGCATCATGCGTCGTTTGACGTAGTCGCTCACCCAAGCAGCACCGAGCCGTTCGCACTCAAGGCAAAGAAAGGCCACTTCATCATATGGATCAACGGCGCGGAGCCGCGGATTGAACTCGATGCAGTCGATGATCTTAACCGGACGGCCGAGCCAGATATGCTCGGGCCGCAAATCGCCATGCCCATCGACGATGTGGCGGCCACGCACGCGCGCGGCCAACGCATCCTTGCGCCGGACAAGAAATCCCTGTTGGACCTTATCGATCCACTGAACGAGGCCGGCAGGCATGCCTAGCCGCGGATCGAGGAGAACGCGCCGGTTATAGGCGAGGCTCCGTCTCCAATCGGCCAAGTGGATGGCAGGAGCAAGATAGACCGGCACCGCTCGCCGATAAAATTGCACCAGTTTGGCGACCAACTCGTCGAGCTGCCAGGCTTCGACGCGATGCTCGGCAATGAGATGATCGAGCATATGCCGCTCATCGAGCCGCTGCATCACGACGAGCCAATCGACGACGGCTCCATCCCCGCCGATCGAGAGACCTCGCGCAGTGAGCGCAAGGGGCCTTACGTCGAGATAGATATCCGGCGCGAGCCGACGGTTCAGATTCAATTCGGCGCGGCACGCTGTTTCGCGTTTAGCGAGCGTGGAAAAATCAAGATAGGGAAAGCGAACGGCTTTCTTGAGCTTGTAGACTCGGTCACCAACGAGAAAGACCCAGGACATATGGGTCTCGCGCGGTAGGATTTCCGCGCCAGATTGCTCATAGGCCTCGGGGCGGCTCAGAAAGTCCACCTTTTCCGTGAGCGTCAGCTCGGCTGTTTTCAGAATTTCGTGCACCGGTGCTTCCTGTCGTCCGATGTAGATAGGGCCGGCCCGAACGCTTCCCTTGATCCGGATCAAATCGTCACGCCTCGTGATGAAGTATAGTGCGGTACAGTCTTGATCAGGAGAGCAATGTCGTGGCGCGCGCGGTTCCCGTGCGGACAAGAATTTCCGTCGAAGCCGTCGAAGCCCGTGAGGTTCGGATCCCGCCGCTCGGCCTTGCCGGTACGCTGAATATGCCGTCTGTGCCGGCCGCGCTTGTTGTCTTTGCGCATGGCAGCGGCTCGAGCCGGTTCAGCCCGCGCAACATGTTTGTAGCCGAAGGCTTGAATGAAAACGGGATGGCGACTCTGTTGTTCGATCTGCTCACGACGGCAGAGGAGCAGGACCGAGCCAATGTCTTCAACATTCCGCTGCTCGCCGAACGGCTGATCAACGCCGTCCATTGGATCGCGCGGGAGCCGGACCTTGCCCGGCTGCCGCTCGGCTTCTTTGGAGCGAGCACGGGCGCCGCCGCCGCGCTCGTGGCAGCGGCCAGGCTGGGCAACCGCATCGGCGCCGTAGTCTCCCGCGGTGGACGCCCCGATCTCGCCGGTGCGGCGCTCGAAGAGGTCAGCGCGCCGACCTTGCTCATTGTTGGCGGGGCCGATTGTGACGTCATCGAGCTCAATGAGCAGGCGTTGGAGCGACTGCGGGCGCCCAAGGCGCTGAAGATCGTGCCGGGCGCAAGCCATCTATTTCCCGAGCCGGGGACACTCGAAGCGGTTGTCGCCCATGCGGCGAGGTGGTTCATCCGCTATCTCGGCTCCGGCCATGCCACGGCACGCGCCGCAGAGGAGGAGTGACATGCCCTTTGCCGATCGGGCCGACGCGGGCCGCAGGCTCGCCAAGGCCCTTGCCAAGTACAAAGCCCATTGGCCGATCGTCTTCGCGCTTCCGCGCGGCGGCGTGCCGGTGGCCGCCGAGGTGGCTGCCTCTCTCGAAGCGCCGCTCGATCTAATCTTGGTCCGAAAGATCGGCGTGCCGATCCAGCCCGAACTCGCCATGGGCGCGGTGGTTGACGGCGGTAAGCCAATCACGGTGCGAAATGAGGACGTGATCCGGCTGGTCGGGATCAGCGAAAGCGAATTCCAAATTGCCTGTGAGCGCGAACTCGCCGAGATCGAGCGCCGCCGCCGGCGTTATTTGGGCGACCGGCCGCACCCGGAAGTCGCCGGCCGCGTTGCGATCGTGATCGACGACGGGATCGCCACCGGAGCGACTATTCGCGCAGCGCTGCGCGCAACCCGGATGCGAAATCCGAAAACCCTGGTGCTGGCCGTGCCTGTCGCGCCGACCAGTACGCTCGAGGAACTTCGCGGCGAAGCCGACAAAGTCGTCTGCCTCGAGGATTACGAACCGTTCGGCGCGATTGGGGCGTTCTACGGCGACTTTCGACAAGTTTCGGACGAGGAAGTGATCGAGATTCTTGCGCGCTTTCCGGTTCCAGTGCCTGGCAGCGCCACGCCGTCGGCGGCATGAATTTCCCGCCAGCGGCGGCCGGAGCCGGAGCAGAATGTCATCTCTCGTAGGTTCCGATTAGTATTGCTTCCTCGAGTACGTATTTTTGCGCCTCGCGTGCCACGTCGATGCAAGAAGGGGCCTTGTGCAGTGGCAGGCTGTCGATCGAAAGGGCAAGCAACCGGAAATGATAGCGATGCGGCCCGTGACCGCGCGGAGGGCAGGGGCCGCCATAGTCCGACCGACGGAAATCATTCACTGCCTGCTTGAGGGTGCTCTGTTGGCCGACGCCTTCGGAAAGCGAGCTGCAATCGGCCGAAATGTCATACACGGCCCAATGGTGCCAGGTGCCCGCCGGTGCGTCGGGGTCGTCGCACAGCAAAACGAAACTGCGGGTTTTGGCCGGTGCCCCGCTCCACTCGAGCGGCGGCGAAAGGTCTTCGCCATCGCAAGTGAAACGGCGCGGAATCGACTTTCTCTGTTCAAACGCGCTCGAGCTCAGCCGCATGTCTTCCTCGACCCCAGTTCACGATCCGCCAGGCATACGCTCGCTCAGTGCGAGTCGGTCGCTGCCCGCGCACCAGCCATCGGAACCTGAAACATTGTCAGTTCCC
>JAUSIF010000113.1 GCA_030648135.1 Xanthobacteraceae bacterium | reverse complement strand
CCCCCTTTCAGGGGGAGGTGAAGGATGAAGATCAAACGCGAAGCGCTGCCTTGCATGTTATTGTTTTCCATTCTGCTCCGTCAGCGCGCGCAAGCGCTCGGCCTGGCGGCGCGGCGTCTGCATCAGTTCGCGCACATATTCGTGCTTCGCCGCCGTCATCAGCGCTTGCGGCGTTCCTTGCTCGATCAGCCGGCCGTCCCGGATCACCGCGATGCGATCGGCAAACAGGAGCGCCTCCAGCATGTCGTGGGTGATCATCATTGTGGTGAGGCCGAGCTGGTCGTGCAGACGCCGGTAGTCGCGGCCGACGGACTCCCGCGTCAGCGGATCGAGCGCGCCGAAGGGCTCGTCCATGAGCACGATCCCGGGCCCGGCGGCGAGCGCGCGGGCGACGCCGATGCGCTGGGCCTCGCCGCCGGAAAGCTCGCGCGGGAAGCGATCGCGGTATTCGGGGGAGAGGCGCACGAGTTCGAGCATTTCGCCGACGCGCGCCTGGATGCGGGCGCGATCCCAGCCCAGCAGCCGCGGCGTGATGGCGATGTTTTCCGCCACCGTCATATGCGGAAACAAACCGACGCCCTGAAAGACGTAGCCGATGCGGCGGCGAAGCGCGATCGGATCGGCCGTTTGCACGTCCTCGCCCTGGCAGCGCACCCGGCCGCTGCTCGCTTCCGCCAGGCGATTGATCAAGCGGAGCAGCGTGGTCTTGCCCGAGCCGGAGGGGCCCACGATGGTGAGGAATTCGCGCTCGGCGACCGCGAGCGAAACGCGGTCGAGCGCGTTCACGCCATCGCCGTAGCTCTTGCAGACATTCTCGAACGCGATCGCTGCCGGGGCTTCGGTCATGGCATCTGTCCGCGGACCGGCATGCTAGCGCAGTAATCTTCGCGGGCGAGGGGAAATCGCTCGTTCGCCTATCACCAAAGATACTTGAGCGCGGTGAAGCCGGGGGCGAGCAGCGCGAACGACCACACCATGGCCGAGGTAATGTTCGCAATCTGAAAATGCAGATTAGGCATTTCGAATATGCCGGCGATCAGCGGCACCACCGCCCGGAACGGACCGAAGAAGCGGCCGAGAAAGATCGACCAGATGCCGTACTTGTGGAAGAAAAGCTCGCCGCGGTCGTACAAGTCCGGATAACGTGAGAGCGGCCACACGTGCCGCGCCGCGTTCTCGAGCTTGTATCCGATCCAATAGGAGATCCAGTCGCCCAGCGAGGCGCCGATCGCGGCACCCGCCCATACCGGCCAGAACTGGATGTCGCTCGCTCCGATCAGCGCGCCGACACCCACCAGCGCCACCGTCGCCGGAATGAACAGCGAGATGATCGCGAAGGATTCGCCGAAGGCGAGCAGCCCGACGATCAACGGCGCCCAGACCTCGTGCGCCTTCACGAACGCAAGGATTTGCTCGACGAGCATGCTCAGGGACATGGGTGCGGAGGAGATGTGCGGATGCGGGTGCGGGAAAGGGAATGGCGGGCCCCTTTGTCGGGCTTTCCAGGGCGGCGCGCAATGCCGAAATCGCCGCAGTTCGATGTTCGCTTTGCGAATGGGGGCCCGGCGGTTAGGGTCCCTGGGCTAGGGGAGGCCGGACCGGGACATAATTCGGCCGGACGGGGAGAGATGGACGTCGTTTCACAGGTGAACAACAGCGCGAGGGCAACCGCCGGCGTTCAGCGATAGCCGTAGCGGCGTTTGACGTCGGCGAGCTGGTTGCGCGCCTCGGCCTCGCGGCCGGCGGCGCAGCTCGCCCGCACCCGCTCGAGATCGACCCCGATCCGGTTATAGACGCCGGGATTCAGGTGACCGGTCTCGGCGTCGCTGTCGAGCAGCTGTTGGTATTCGGAAATGGGCCCGGCGCAGCCGGCGGGACCAGCCACCGCAATGGACGAGGGCGAGGAGGATCCGGGGATCACCATCGGGCCGCTGGATCGGGGTGCGTTGGCCAAGGGCCCGCCGGAATAGGGGTCGAAGTTCGAGGAGGCGCATCCGGCGAGCAGGCCGGCGCAGGCGATGGCGGTCAAGACGCGAAGCATGAGGCCTCCGGAGAGCGTTCGCGTTCAACCCTACTATAGCCCAGCGCGTGGAGAATTTCCGGGGGGTCGCCGGTTTGTGACCGGCCCTGACCGCTGCCGCGCCCAAGGCGGTGCCCAAGGCGGTTTTTGGGCCTGCTTGCCTCGCCCCGGCGATCTCGGCTAGAAATCGAGACCCGCCGCTTCACCGAAGGTTAAGCATTCGGGCCAAGACTGGTGGGCGATTCGAGAGCCGAACGAGCGCCGTCATGACGCATGTTTTCAAAGGCCGCTCTGAAAACCCGACGCCCAAGGCGATTTCGGGCCAGGCTCTCATTCTCGCCGGGCTTCTTCTCCTTCGCCGCCCCTGAGGGCCGGCCGGGTGCTTAGCGCCTGGGCACTCAGGGGTCCGAACGAGCGAACCCCAGGGCGCCCATGGAAACGGGCGCGAGCGAGGAGAAGGAACATGACCAGCAAATCTTCGAGCAGCACCGACAAGGATCGGGTGCGCATTTTCGACACGACGCTACGCGACGGCGAGCAGTGCCCCGGCGCTTCCATGACGCTGGAGGAGAAGCTTCAGGTCGCCGAGCTCTTGGACCAGATGGGCGTCGACATCATCGAGGCCGGCTTTCCGATCGCCTCCAATGGCGACTTCGAATCCGTCGCCGAGGTCGCCAAACGCACCAAGAAGGCGGTCGTCGCCGGGCTCGCCCGCGCCGCGTTCAAGGATATCGATCGTTGCGCCGAAGCGGTGAAACCGGCCCGCCGCCCGCGCATCCACACCTTCATCTCGACTTCGCCCGTCCATATGAAGTGGAAGCTTCAGAAGGAGCCGCACGAAGTCTATGAGATGGTGATCCAGCAGGTCACCCGCGCCCGCAATCACGTCGACGACGTGGAGTGGTCGTGCGAGGACGGCACCCGCACCGAGCATGATTTCCTCTGCCGCTGCGTGGAGGCGGCGATCAAGGCCGGCGCCACCACCATCAATGTCCCCGACACCGTCGGCTACACGGTGCCGGAGGAATATTTCGCCCTCATCAAGATGATCCGCGAGCGCGTACCCAATTCGGATCAGGCGATCTTCTCGGTTAATTGCCACGACGATCTCGGCATGGCGGTGGCGAATTCGCTCGCCGGCGTGCGCGCCGGTGCGCGCCAGATCGAATGCACCATCAACGGCATCGGCGAGCGCGCCGGACACGCCGCGCTCGAGGACGCCTTCAAGCGCTTCAAGGATCTCGCCGTCAAGAAGAAGCACGTCTACGACGAGGACATCGCGGCGCTGGTGGACGACGAGATCGCGGCAGCGCACGACCGCGTCAAGATCGTTTCGCTCAGGGTGATCGCCGGCAC
>JAUSIF010000229.1 GCA_030648135.1 Xanthobacteraceae bacterium | reverse complement strand
AGCGGGCGGCGCGTATGCGTGGCTCGATTGCGATCCGTCATGGCCTCAGGGGATCTCGATCCCGCAGCGTGACGGCGCCGGCGACGAACTGAAGGTGCTCGCGATCGATGTGGCGGGCGCGATTGCCACGCCGGCGCAGTCGTTCGCGAACCTCCCGATTCTCACGCGCGGCACCGACATCGCGTGCGTAATCGGTGGGCTCGACCCCCGCTCCGTACTCGTGCCGCACGCAACCGTGACGGCGCTGCTCGACAGACCCGTTCAGCCGCAAACGCCGTGGTCAGATGATTCTGGCGCGCTCGATTTGTGGGTGGGGTTGATGGCGGGCGCCACCGTCACGATGGCGCCCCAGGCGTCGCAGCAGCAGTTGACCGCCGCGTAAGACGCGCGGCGGCTCCTTCACGAGCGTGGCGAGCTGAGGGCGGTACTCGGACTCAGCCACGGAGTCGGGCGAGCAATCGTCTCCGGTCGGCGATCATCACGCCGGCCTCCGCCTGTTGCGAATGCCCTCGAGCTCGCGCTGCTTGGCGGCGCGCAGTTTTTCCAGCGCGCGGCTCTCGATCTGGCGGATGCGCTCGCGCGTCACCGACAGGCGCTGTCCGATCTCCTCGAGCGTGTACTCGCGATCAGTGCCGAGGCCGAACCTGAGTCTGAGCACCTCGCGCTCACGGTCTGACAACGGCGCCAAGGCGCGCTCGACCTCGTTGGCCACGTCGCTGTCGATGGCGGTGTCTTCCGGATTCCGGATGCTCGTGTCCGGCAGCACGTCGCCGAGCTCGGTGCTCTCGTCTTCGCCGATCTTCATCTCGAGCGAATACGGCGTCTTCTGCGCATCGAGCAGCAGGCGTACCTTGTGTACCGGGATCTTCAGCCGATCGGCCAGGTCCTGGGCCGTGGGCTCGCGGCCCGACGCCCGCAGCGCCTTGCGCTCTTTCTCGAGCTTGTTCAGCGATTCGATGACGTGCACGGGCAGCCGGATCGTACGGCCGGAGTCGGCGATCGACCGCGTGATCGCCTGGCGAATCCACCACGTCGCATAGGTCGAAAACTTGAAGCCGCGGCGGAACTGGAACCGATCGACCGCCTTCATCAGCCCGATGTTGCCTTCCTGGATCAGATCGAGGAAGGTGAGGCCGCGGTTGAGATAGCGCTTGGCGATTGAGACGACGAGCCTCAGATTGGCTTCCATCAGCTCGCGCTTGGTGTCGCGCACCAGGTCTTCCGCGGCTTCGGCCTTGGCGAATCGACGGCGGAATTCGGCGCGCGGGATGCCTGCACGCGCCTCGAGGGCGCGGCAGCGATCCAGCCGCTCCGCGCGTGACACATGTTCGAGGTCGCGGAACTCCGCCTCCATCTGCCGCAGCTCGGTCACCACATCGTCAATCAGCGAGGGACGGATCGGCTGCGCGGCCAGCTCCTCGGCGATCGCCTTGCGCGTCCTGGTGATGCTCTTCTCGGTATCGGCACGCGTCTGTGCGCCGGTCCGCGGGTTCTCGAGCTGTGTTCGAAGCTTGTCGAGCAGGCAGCGGCGCCGCTTGATGCGCGCGAACGCTCTCAGCACCGGCGTCGTCGTCTCCTCGCGCAGCTCGCCGCCTTCGGGCAGGAGGATCAACTCGGCGGCCGGATCGCCTTTTGTGCGAATCCGATCGGCGAGGGCCACGAGCGTCTGCACGGCGGCGGGGATGTCACCGAGCGCCGCCACGAGATCGCGCTGCGCGTTTTCGATCCGCAGGCCGATGGCCTGCTCGTCCTTCGCCTTCAGCAGCTTCCGCTTGCCGATGTGCTGGAGATAGACGCGAACGAGGTCAACGTCCTCCCGCGATCCGGGAAGCGCGGCCCCTTCGACCTCGGGCTCTTGTTCTTCTACCTCGAAGTCATTGTCGCCGCCGGGAACCGGCTGGGCTGCAAACGCCTCCGGCTCCTCTTCGGCGAGCAATTGTTCGGGCTCGACCTGAAACGGCTGACCTTCCTCGGTGTCTTCGCGCTCTTCGACATCGAGGCCGAACTCATGCGCACGCCGCCGCCAATCGAGGACATGCACTTGATTTGACGGGTCGTTCCACTCGATGAGCGACTTGCGTCGAGAGGCGCGGAATGGCAGAGGGGCGGGTCGAGACAATTTATTTCGCGTCCTTCGCCTCTTTGGTGACCTGAGCCACGATCGTGTTGTATTGCATCATGACGTCGGCCACCTGCGTGATCAGCGGGTCGACCTCCGGCTTGGGCTTTGCCAGTGCGTTCTCGATCGAGATCATGCCCTTCTCGATCCCGGTGTAGGCGCTGATGGAGCGCACCTTGACCAGATCCTCGATGTTGTCCCAGTTGTCGTTGAACGCTTCGAACGGCTTCTTCGCCTTCGCGATGTTGCCGGCCTTGAGCGCCGGGGTCACTTCGCGCAGATGGGCACGCTCGAGGCGGAGGCGGGCGACGTCGTCGTAGAGGCGGTTGAGCGGCGCCGCCTTTTCCACCATGGCGATCGTCTCGTCGTACTTCTTCAGCATGGCCTGGGCTTCGGGTAGCAGCGCGGCGGTGTCGGGCGTGGCCGCGTTCAGGCCCTCGGTGAGCTTGGCCTGGTAGTTGTGCTCCAGGTCGTTGTACGCCTCCATGCTGCGCGTGAGGATGTAGACCTCGACGCCGTTCCAGATGGAGTCGTACGCGTCCATCGCGGCTTTGGCGCCCGCCGCATCCTTCTTCTGAAGGGCGGCGACCGTGTTCACAAGTGTGGGCCGGAGTGTCTTGAGGCTGGTCACCTCAAAGCGCGCGGCACCGGCCGCCTGGCCGGCGTACCCATAGAAGGGAACGGCCAGCATGCCGAGGATGACGAGAGACGCGATCTTCATGACGGTCCTTTACTGCCAAGCCGAGCGATCGGCGTTATTGCCATGCGCTGTAGATCGGCTTGCTCATGAGGTAGGCGGGGTTTGCACCCGCTCGCGGCCGGAACTTCTGGACGCGTCCGGCGTCCACTTCCGCCACGTACATGT
>JAUSIF010000112.1 GCA_030648135.1 Xanthobacteraceae bacterium | reverse complement strand
CCGCTCACACGTGCTGGCCGCCATTGATGTGGATCTCCGCACCGTTGAGATAGGACGCCGTCTCCGTGCACAGCACATAGATGATCTTCGCCACCTCGTCGGGCTGACCGAGGCGGCGCAAGGGGATCTGCTCGACGATCTTGTCGGTACCGGGCGACAGGATCGCGGTGTCGATTTCGCCCGGCGCGATGGAATTCACGCGGATTCCGATCGGGCCGAAGTCGGCCGCCATCTCCCGTGTCAGCGACGCGAGCGCCGCCTTCGAGGTGGCATAGGCCGCGCCCGCGAAGGGATGCACGCGCGATCCAGCGATCGAGGTCACATTCACGACCGCGCCATGTGCGCGCTTGAGTTCCTCCATCAAGCCGCGGGCCAGCATGATCGGCGCGAAAAAATTGACCTGAAAGACATGGCGCCACGCTTCGAGCGAAGTCTCCAAGGTTCCGAGGCGCTTGCCGTCCGCGCTCTTGGGCGAGATGCCGGCATTGTTTACGAGGGCGTGCAGCTCGCCGCCGGTGAGACGGCGCTTGATCTCGGCGATGGCTTCGATCGTCGCTTCGGGGTCGGCGAGATCGACCTGAATATGATCCTCAGGACCCGCCTCCCACGGACATTCCTCGGGGAAGCCATGACGCGAGCAAGTGATGACCCTCCAGCCCGCGCTCGAAAATCGCTTGACCGTAGCATGACCGATGCCGCGGCTCGCGCCGGTGAGCAGCAATGTGCGTCGGGTTTGATCGGACTTCGCGGGCATCTGTTGATCCTGCACCTTGCACCGGGTCAGGGGTAGAGCCTTGTCCGTACCCAGGGCGCGCCGGGCCGAGCGCGGCTGAAGACAATCCGGTCATGGAGCCGGAACGGCTGTTCGGCCCAGAACTCGATCTGGAGCGGCACGAGACGGTAGCCGATCCAATAGGGCGGCCGAGCAACAGGACCTTTCCCATATTTCTCGGTATAGCGCGCGACGGCGGCTTCGAGCACAGCCCGGTTTTCGAGCGGCCGCGACTGCCGGCTCGCCCAGGCCCCGATCTGGGCGCCGCGCGGGCGCGAGGCAAAATAGACGTCGGACTCGGAATCGGAGACCTGTTCGATCAGCCCGCGCATACGCACCTGCCGACCGAGTGACTTCCAATGCAGGATCAATGCGGCCTTGGGCTGGGCCTTGAGTTCATGCCCCTTGGTGCTTTCCCTATTCGTATAGAAGACAAAGCCGCGCGAATCCCAATGCTTCAACAGCAACATGCGCACATTGGGCAGGCCGTCCGCATCGACGGTGGCGAGCGCCATGGCGTCCGGATCGTTCGGCTCGCTCGTTTTCGCCGCTTCCATCCAGCTGGCAAACGGGCTGAACGGCTCGGTCGCTTCAGCGAAGTCACCGAACGTTAACCCTAGCGGGTGTTTCATCATACCGTCGTTTGCCATGGCTGGAGTTCGTGTCCGTGCGCGTCGAATATTGCGCCCCGCGGGCGCATCAGATCATCCAACGTCCTCCATATCATGGATCGGGCGTGCGGGGTTTGTGGTTCATTTTCACTGCGCCACTTTGCGGTCTCCTCCTCGCGATCGCGGCCGGCGGATGTAGCATGTCATTCCCGCTTGCCTCGTTGATACCCGGCATGGGCGATGACGCCCGCGTATCGGCCAAAGACAACAGGGGGGACAAGGGCGATATCACCGGCTCGCTCTCGCTCCAGCCGGCGGCGGCCGCTAGCACGTCCGAAGGCATGACCTCCGTGGACTGGTCCCTTGCCACGGCCGCGCTGCGTGAGGCGCTGAACCGCAAGGAAGATGCCGCGAGCATCCCGTGGCAAAACCCAACCACCGGTGCACGGGGGACCGTAACCCCGATCGCGGCGACTTATATCCAGGAAGGTTTTGCCTGCCGCAATTTCCTCGCCAGCCATGTCCGTAGCGGCCGTGAGACCTGGTTCGAAGGCACCGCTTGCCGTGTCCATCGCGGCGAGTGGGATGTGAGGTCGAGCCGGCCCTTGCAAAAGTCCTGAATTGCGCACCGCATTGCGCGCCTCGAACTTTGCCCCCACATTCATAAATACAAGGCCGGGGCCTTCCCGGTCCCGCGGAGTGAAGTGCGGTGCGCGATCCCTACGACGTGCTCGGCGTATCCCGTAGCGCGGGCCAGGCCGAAATCAAAAAAGCCTTCCGGCGGCTCGCCAAGCGCCTGCACCCGGACGCCAACAAGGGCGACCCGAAAGCGGCGGGACGCTTTGCCGAACTCAATTCCGCCTATGAGATTCTCGGAGAGGAGGACAAGCGCAAGGCCTTCGACCGCGGCGAGATCGACTCCGAAGGCAAGCCGCGCTTCCAAGACTTCTCGGGTTTCGGCCGCGGCGATCAGCGTGCGCAACCCGGCGGCTTCGGCGGCGATACCACGTTCGAAACCTTCAGTTTCGGCCCCGAGGGCCTTCGCCGCGCGCGCGGCCGCGGAGCCCGCGGCGGCGGTTTGGAGGATATGCTCGGCGACTTGTTCGGCGGCCTTCACCCTGACCGAGGCGGTTTCGAGGGATTTGGCCCTCAGGCCGCGCCGCGCGGAGCCGATGCGACCGCCTCGCTTACGGTAACGCTCGCCGAAGCCGCTCACGGCGCAAAGAAGCGGGTGCGGCTTCCGACCGGCAAGAAAGTCGAGCTGACCGTTCAGGCCGGTATCAGCGACGGTCAACAGATCCGCCTGCGCAGCCAGGGCTACCCCGGTCCCGGCGGCGTGGCAGGCGACGCGCTCATTACGATCCATATCGCGCCCCATCCGGAACTCAGGCAGGACGGCGAGAACCTGCGCGCCGAAGCGGCGATCGGCCTCGACGAGGCGGTGCTCGGTACGAGCGTGCGGGTGCCGACCCTCGACGGTGCGGTGGATCTGAAAATTCCGCCCTGGACCAGCGGCGGGCGCACTTTTCGCCTCAAAGGCAAAGGCTTTCCGACCAAGGCAGGCGGCGCCGGCGACCTCCTCGTCACCGTCAGCATCGAACTGCCGAAAGAGCACGATCCGGAACTCGAGGCGTTCGCCAAACGGATGCGTCAGCGGGCGTCGAAATCCTAACCGCAGAATCCGGAGCTACAGCGGAGCGTCTAGCGACGATCGGTCGAAATTTCCTCATAGGCGGCGTGGACCTGCCGCGCGACCCGGTCGAGCCGTTGGCGTTCGGCCGGTCCCGCGACCACGAAGGCAAGTCCGCTCTCGACCCAGGCGACCGCCCCGATATCGCCCGCCTCGCGCCACCGGAAACCGCTCTCGCCCTCGCGGCCGGCGCGCGTACAGGTGATGGTCACGCGCTCGCCGCCCTTGCCTTCATACATGATCAAGGCGGTCGGCCCGCGTGACCCCGGCAGGAGCCGCCCGCCAAGTAGCTTCAGGCCTTCCGGCGCGAGATTAGGCGCGCGCACGGGCGAGCCCACGCGGCGCGACAGCCATGGAAGGAGATGGGCTTCGTCCGCGCGCACCTCGATCGGATGACGAACCTCGTTGATATAGAGCCGATGCGCCTCGATCGCGGCATCGGCGAGCACGCGGGCGAGCTGGGCGTCGGCGCCGAACCCCGACAGATCGCGTCCGAGCCAGCCGGCGCCCGCTCCGACCAGAAAGGCGATGGTCGCCGCGATCGCGACCTTGCGCCGAATGCCGCTCGCCCGCACCGCGATGCTCTCGATGCGCAGCCGTTCCGGGATCGGCTCGTCGGCGACCATGCCCCAACGTTCGCGGATCTGTGCCGCCTGCACCCGCCAGGCGGCGACACGAGCCGCCGCCTCCGGATTGCGGGCGAGATAAGACTCGACCGCGGCCATCCGGTCGGCCGGTAGCGCGCCGTCCACATAGGCGTGAAGCTCATCTTCGGTGATCGGTGCATTGTCGGTCATGGATTCGTTCTCGATTTCCTCATTGGACCCGACGCAATTGCGGGAGTTCGCCGTCGAGATGCGCGCGCAGCGCCGCCCGGGCACGCGAAAGACGCGACATCACGGTGCCGATCGGCACGGCCTGTACTTCCGCAGCCTCGCGGTAACTCAATCCCTCGAGCGTCACCAGCAGAAGCACCTCACGCTGCTCAGCCGGCAATAGTGCGAGGCCGCGCTCGATATCGCGGCCGGAGCCGTCGGAGCTCGGCGCACCCGCCGGATCTACTTCTTCGATCACGGCGAGCATGGGCCGGCGAGAGAGTCCGCGGCGCCGGTTGCGATCAAGATTCAACAGGATGGTGAAGAGCCAAGTGCGTAAGTCTCCTCCGTGGAACAGATGCTCGGCCCTGAGCGCCCGCACTAGCGTGTCCTGGACAAGATCGTCGGCCGTTTCACCGTCGCGCGCGAGTGCCCGCGCAAAGCGCCGGAGCGCAGGAATCAGGGGTTCGAGGCCGCGACGAACGGTAGTCATGGCCGGCTCCATCGCTAGGTTCAGCGCGCCCATTCTGCGTCCTCTCGCATGAGAACGCGAGCGCCCCCCTGATTATTCCAGCAGCTTGATGGTCCATGGGCTGCGTGTCATAGGGAGGCCGTCTTTTATACAAGGCATGGCAGCAGGGGGCTGCATGGCGCAGACTGGCGAACTGATGCGGGGCAAACGCGGCCTGATTTTCGGGGTCGCCAATAACCGTTCGATCGCTTGGGGAATCGGCAAGGCCTGCGCCGCACAGGGAGCCGAGCTCGCCTTCAGCTATCAGGGCGAGGCGCTGAAGAAGCGCGTCGAGCCGCTCGCCGCCGAACTCGGCGCCAAGCTTGCCGGCCATTGCGACGTGACTGTGCCCGCGACCATCGATGCGGTCTTCGCCGAGGCCGATCGCGTGCTCGGGCCGCTCGATTTCGTCGTCCATGCGATCGCCTTCTCCGACCGGAACCAGCTCGTCGGCCGCTATGTCGACACTACATCCGATAACTTTACCAATACGCTGTTCATCTCCTGCTATTCCTTGACCGCGATCGCACAGCGCGCCGAGAAGTGCATGCCGAAAGGGGGCGCGATTTTGACGCTTACCTATTACGGTTCCGAGAAATGGATACCGCATTACAACGTGATGGGCGTCGCCAAGGCTGCGCTCGAGTCGAGCGTTCGTTATCTCGCCGCCGACCTCGGCCCGAAGGGAATCCGCGTCAACGCCATCTCTGCCGGGCCGATCAAGACTTTGGCCGCTTCGGGTATCGGCGACTTCCGCTATATTCTCAAGTGGAACGAGTACAATGCGCCGTTGCGGCGTTCGGTGACGAGCGAGGAGGTCGGCGACGCCGCGCTCTATCTTCTCTCCGACCTCGGGCGCGGGGTCACCGGCGAGGTTCATCACGTCGACGCCGGCTATAATATCGTCGGAATGAAAAACCCGGATGCGCCGGACATATCGAAAATTCGCGACGAGGATTGACCAGTCCATTCGATCGCAACGGAGACGAGCCGATGAGCCGAAACAGCATTTTCACGGGCGCAGTCTGTGCTCTCGTTCTGTTCGCGTGCGGACAGGCAAACGCCCAGGGCGTTCGGCTCAAGCAATGGCTCAGCGGCGAGCCCGGTCTGTTCTCTCCGGACTACGTCACCCCGTCCGAGGATGTTCCCGGCTATGTGACCGGTGATCCGTCGAGCGCGCCTTCCTCGCGCCATGGCAAGCTCATCTTCGCGGCGGCGACCGTCGATCAGCGTTGCCAACAGGACGGCTCCCCGCGCGTGAGCGTGCTCGCTCCCCCGCGCGCGGGCCGCATTAAGGTCGATCTCGGCGGCTTCGTCGCAACCGGCATTGACGGCGGCTCGGCCTTTTGTCTGGGGCGGCCGGTGCGCGGCACGCGCGTGTTCTATGTCGGCCGGCCTGCGCGCGGAGAGCAGATCGTGTTGCGGGTTGCCTATCCGCACAAAGGGCTCACCTACGATCACGTGATCACAGTGCCCTGAGGCGCTTCCGGCGCCGCGGTTTGACCCCCGGCGCCCGCGCTCCTACAACCGGCGGCCACGAGCAAGCGGGCCGCCGCCATGTCCTACAACACGTTCGGCCATCTCTTCCGCGTCACCACCTTCGGCGAAAGCCACGGGGTCGCGCTCGGCTGCGTGGTCGACGGCTGCCCGCCGCGCATACCGCTGTCGGCCGCCGACATCCAACGCGACCTCGACCGCCGCCGGCCCGGGCAATCGCGATTCACCACGCAGCGGCAGGAGCCTGACGCAGTCAAGATTCTCTCCGGGCTGTTCGTCGACGAGGCCAGCGGACGCGAGGTCACGACCGGCACCCCGATCGCGCTTCTGATCGAGAATGTCGATCAGCGTCCCAAGGACTATTCCGCCATCAAGGATATCTACCGTCCGGGGCATGCCGGCTACACCTACGACGTTAAATATGGGCTGCA
>JAUSIF010000228.1 GCA_030648135.1 Xanthobacteraceae bacterium | reverse complement strand
TACTGTGCCGCCGGAGGCTTAGCGCCCAATTGCCCAGATCGTGATCATCACGATGACGATGGCCACGAATTGCAGAAGCACGCGCAGGCGCATCAGCTTCTGCGAGATATTGCCCGAGCCGCCGCGCGCCATGTTCCAGAGGCCGAGCACGAGCACGACGCCAACCGCGCCGAGAGCGAGGGGGATGAGGAAGTGTTGCAAGTCGCCTGCCATCGCCCGTATCTAGCACGGATCGGGTCGGAAATTGAGGTGAGGATTTTCGCCTCGGGCGGTCATGGCCATGACGGCGTTCAATTCGAGCCGTCGAGCAAGCGTCTGGCAATGACCTGCGCCTGGATTTCGGCCGCGCCCTCGAAAATCGAGAGAATGCGCGCGTCGCACAGCACGCGGGAGACCGGGTATTCGAGCGCGAAGCCGTTGCCGCCGTGGATCTGCACGGCGTTGTCGGCCGCGGCCCAGGCGACGCGAGCGGCCAAGAGCTTCGCCATTCCGGCCTCCATGTCGCAGCGCCGACCGGAATCCTTCTCGCGGGCGGCGTGATAGGTGAGCTGGCGAGCGATCATGATCTCGACCGCCATCAGCGCGATCTTGTCCGCGACGCGGGGGAAGGAGAGAATTGGCTTGCCAAACTGCGTGCGCTCCCTGGCATAACGCAACGCGAGCTCCATCGCGGATTGGGCGACGCCGACCGCCCGCGCCGCGGTCTGGATGCGCGCCGATTCGAAGGTCTGCATCAATTGCTTGAAACCCTGGCCTTCGACGTCGCCGAGGAGGTTTTCGACCGGCACCTCGAAGCCGTCGAAGGCGATCTCGTATTCCTTCATGCCGCGATAGCCGAGCACCTCGATCTCGCCGCCGGACATGCCGGATACCGGGAATGGATTGTTGTCGGTGCCGCGCGGCTTCTCGGCGAGGAGCATCGAGAGACCCTGGTAACCGGGCTCCTTCGGGTCGGTGCGCACGAGCAACGTCATCAAGTCGGCGCGCACCGGATGGGTGATCCAGGTCTTGTTGCCATAGACCTTGTAGACCCCGCCTTCGCGCACCGCGCGGGTCTTGAGCGAGGCGAGATCGGAGCCGGTGTTCGGCTCGGTGAACACGGCGGTCGGCAGAATTTCGCCCGCGGCGATCTTCGGCAGCCACCTCCGTTTCTGTTCTTCGGTGCCGCTGCCGAGAATCAATTCCGCGGCGATCTCGGAGCGGGTTCCGAGCGAGCCGACCGCGATCCAGCCGCGTGACAGCTCCTCGGAGACGACACACATCGATTCCTTGCCCAGCCCCAGACCGCCATGGTCCTCGGGGATGGTGAGAGCGAACACGCCGAGCTCGGCCATATGAGCGATGATCTCTAGCGGAACATATTCATTATCGAGATGCCAGGCGTGGGCATGCGGCATCACTTGCTCTTCGGTGAAGCGGCGCATCTCGGCGCGCATCGCTTCGAAGGTCTCATCGAGGCCGGCATCGCCCACGGTCGGTGCGCCTTCGGCGGACGCGATCAATTCGACGAGACGGGCGCGCGTTCCGGCCGCGGTGCCGTCCTCGATCAGCGCCTTCACCGCCGGGGTCAGACGGCCGGCAATCCGCTCCTCGGACAGCCCGAGCGCCGAAAGGCGCGCGATCTCGGTTTGGCTCATGGCGATGCCGCCGAAAATTTGCGCGAGATATTCGCCGAGACCGATCCGTACCAGCAGTTCCTCGGTGGCCTTGAAGCGTCCGGCGGCGGCCATGCGCTCGGCAAAGGCCTTGAGCTGGCGAATCGATTCCACATAGGTCGCAAGCCAGGCGAGCCCGTGGGCGGCATGCTGCTCGCGGTCGAAAGCCGCGGCCGAGAGCTTGCCGTTGGGTGCCAAGCGGGTACGTAGGCTCGCAGCCGCCTCAGCGGCGAGCGCTTCGATTGCGGCGACGGCTTCGGCTGCGGACGCCAGCAGGCCCGACTCGGCTCCAGCGATCGGGCGGGACGCGACGGCGGACATGGCATACCTCGCAGTTCGATACTGCGACAGCCGTCACGGGCCTTAGCGGCCGAGCGGCAATGCGACAATATCACCCTACGCGTGCAGTGCACAAAAGCAAGTCGTCCGAACTTCGCCCGCCGCCGCAAGCCATTGTTAACCATTCCGCGATTCCATGACCAATGGGGGAACCCCGTATCCCGAGATGATGCCGGTCGGTCGCTATGCGGCCGGATCCCGATCATTCGTTTCCTCCGGAGAACGAGATGGATCTTTCGCGCCTCGGCCAAATCCTGTCGCGTTTCGGTCACGACCTCCTGCGCCTCAGTGCCCTGCTATCAGTCCGTGCCCGCATCGTGACGCTCGCGCTCATTCCGGTCGCCGGTTTTGCCGTGATCAGCTTCGCCTACGTATCCGGCGAGCAGGAGGTCGATGACGCCTTCGACAGCGTCAAAATTTCGTCGGCACTCGCAGACGCAAGCCGCGAATTCAAGAGCGCGCTCACGACAATGCGGATCAGCGCCAAGGATTTCGCCACGCGGCCGCGTCCGGAATTGATCAAGGATTTCCAAGAAGGGCATGACTCCGCATCGAAGAGCCTCGACATCATCGAGAGCGCCATAGAGATGAAGAGCATCGATACCGTAGAGAATCCGGAACGAGAGGAGATTTCCCCGCTGCGGGACAATTTGTCGAAGCTGGAACTCAATTTTACCAACCTCGTCAAAGAGCAAGAAACCCTCGGCTTCACCGAGAACGACGGCATCCAGGGTCGCATGCGCGAAGCCGGGGCTTCGGTCGAACGCATCATCAACCAGGATATGTCCTGGCTCAGCGAGATCGATTCGAAGAGACTGCTTGTTTCTCTGCTGTTGATCCGCAATTACGAGGCCGAATACAAATATAACCGGGCCGATTACATTCGGCTCATGTTTTTCAACGAATTCAAGAATTTTAATAAGACCTTTGATGCTGTCGTCGGCGCGGCGATCATGAAGCAGCAGCTGACCGAGCAGGTAAAGGCCTATGCCGATACCTTTGAGGAATGGATCAAGAGCCTCGACAGAGTCGAGCCTTTGCTTGCGATCATCAATTTGGACAGCAGGCAGATGATGCCGGTGTCTGACCGGCTCATCGCGGCCGCGCGTACGAAGGAGCAAGGCGCGAGCGCCGCCCTGTCGTCGTCGCAAGCGCGAACCAAGATGATTATCGTCGGCGTCGGTATCGCCGTGGTGTTGATCGGACTTGTGCTCAGCTGGGTGATCGGCCGCAGCATCACCAAGCCGCTGGCCGGGCTTTCCGCGGTGATGCGAGCCCTTGCCGATGGCAATCCCATCACGAAGATACCGGCGGTTAAAGCGCGCGACGAAATCGGCGCCATGGCTCGAACGGTGGTGGTGTTCCGCGACAATGCCCGTGAGCGCGACCAGCTCGAAGCCGAGCAGTCCGAAGCGACGGCGCAGCGTGAACGGCATTCGGAGACGGTCGATCGGCTGATACGCGGCTTCGCCGAAACCGCCAATTCGGGGCTCGGAGCGGTCCGTGATGCGGCGGGCAGGCTGGCGCAGGCCGCCGAGCGGCTGGGCGAGACCGCGGGCGACGTCGGCTCGGAGGCCGAGCGGGCCGGACGTGCGGCGAGTGCGGCTTCTTCGAACGTCGCGCAAGCCGCCGCCGCCGCCGAGCAACTGTCGAGTTCCGTTTCCGAGGTCGCCCGCCAGACCGCGACCTCGACCGAGGTCGCAGGCCGTGCCGTGGCGGAGGCGAAACGCTCGGTCACCATCATGGGTACGCTGGGCGAGGCCGCCACACGGATCGGCGAAGTCGTCGGATTGATCCAGTCGATCGCCGCGCAGACCAATCTTCTCGCCCTCAATGCCACCATCGAGGCCGCCCGTGCCGGCGAAGCCGGCCGCGGCTTCGCCGTGGTGGCACAGGAAGTGAAATCGCTCGCCGCGCAGACCGCGCGGGCCACCGAGGACATTGCCCACCAGATCGGCGCCATCCAGGAAGCCTCGGGCGATGCCGCCAAGGCGATCGACAACGTGAGCTCGGTGATCGAGGAGATGTCTTCGATGGCGGCCTCGGTCGCCTCGGCGGTCGAGGAGCAGAATGCGGCGGTGGTCTCGATCGCCAACAACGTCGCCCATGCCTCCGACGACGCCGAGGCCGGTGCCAGCGCCATGCGCTCGGTCGAGGGTGCCGCGGTGGGTGCACGGGCGACGGCGGGCGATGTGGCCGGACTTTCCGGCACGCTGCGCGACGAAGCCGAGCGGCTCGACGCGGCGATCCGCCAGTTCCTCTCCGGGGTGCGGGCGGCCTGATCCGCTGGGGGCGCCGCGGCCGCGCGTCGCGCTTGCAATTCCCTCCGCTATGCCGATGTGAGAGGCTGTTTCAGCCGGGCACATAACGGGGGCGCGTGCATGGGTCGTCTCTACCGAATCGCGATCGATGCGTTCGATCGTTTCAACGACGACGACGGCTGGGCGATCGCGAGCCACATCGCGCTGTCGGCGCTGATGGCGCTGTTCCCGTTTCTGATCGTGGTAACCGCACTTGGCGCCGTATTCGGCTCCAAGGAGCTCGCCGACGAAACCGCGCGCATCCTGCTCGAAACATGGCCGAAGGAGGTTGCCGATCCGATTGCGCGCGAGATCCACGACGTGCTGACGAACCTGCGCACTGAAGCACTTACCGTGGGCGCCTTGTTTGCGATCATTTTCGCATCGAGCGGCGTCGAAAGCCTGCGCATCGGCCTCAACCGCGCCTATGGCATGAAGGAGGAGCGCTCCTGGTGGCTGTTGCGGCTCGAATCGATCGCCTATGTGCTCATCGGCGCAGCCGCTTCGCTCGCTCTCTCGTTCCTGGTGGTGCTGTGGCCGTTGATTTGGGTGACCGCGATCAAATACCTGCGCTGGCTGGAGCCGCTCGATTACCTCGTCGACTTCGCGCGGCTCTCGGCCGCGGCCGCAGTGCTGATCGTCGCGCTGCTGGTGGTGCATCTGTGGTTGCCTGCGGGGCGTAGGAGTCTCACCGAGGTCGTGCCGGGCATTGTCGTGACACTCGTGCTTTGGATCGCGGGCGGCACCTTGTTTGGCCGCTATCTCGCCGAGTTCGCCTTTGCCTATACGATCTACTATGCCGGACTCGCCTCGGCAGTGGCCGCGCTCTTTTTTCTCTATCTGGTCGCCTTGATCTTCATCTATGGCGGCGAGCTCAACGCGGCGATCCGGCGGTCGCGCGGCCGCCGCGGTTGAGAGTGCATCCTCGACTTCACCTTTCAAACAGCATCTCTCATTCTCGCGGCGCGAATTTGCGTCCGAGCTTTGTTTCCTTCCTTTCGAAGCCCCCGAACCCGGGGGTGCGGGCGCCGAACGGCGCGTCCGTCTCCGGTTGTGGCCGAAGACGGCGATTTCTTACGGGCGCCGAACGGCGTCCCGCACGCGGCTATTTTCGACCACGGGCCGCGCTTTTCGCGAGGCTTCAAAGCGAAGCCTCTCCGTCAGCGAGCTCCTCGCAGGCGGTCCTAGTGCCGCCGGGCGGGGCCCCGCAGCCGCCCGGACCGAGACGCCGGTTGCGTCCACGGCGCGGGCGCCGCTCGCCTCCCCCATGGCCGGACCGGATCCAGTCACGTCCCCGGATGGGAGGCGATATCGTGGAATATAATCCTATTGGGGAAAAAGTCAAGTCCTCCGGCACTGAGGCATCGCGTGATTTCTGCTGACGAGGAGCGCTAGCGCGTGGGCGCGTCGCTTTTGCAAGCTTGCGGTGATCCGTTCTTGCCCGGCAAAAAGAAATCACCGCATTTGTCGCAACCACCGCTAGTGGATCGAGACGGGTATGATCTTAAGGCAGGCCAGAACAGTGGGGATAACTTTGCGGCCGGGCCTTGAAACAATTACGTTTTTTCGCGCGGGACGGGGATAAGTTCTCGCCGAATTTTTTTGGTGCGCCGCCGCGGGCGGATTTCCGGTCGGCAGAAGCATCTTCCTACGCTATGCTGCCGGCGTTGCATTGCGGAAGAGGATTCGGTCCGCCAGGACCGGTTTGAAACCGCAAGCAGGGAAGTCAACGGTTTCCACTCATCGGGGAGGATTTAATGGATCCCACCACTATCATCGTATGGCTTGTGATCGGCGCGATCGCCGGCTGGCTCGCCGGCGTCATCATGAAAGGCTACGGCTTCGGCCTCATCGGCAATATCGTCGTTGGCATCGTCGGCGCCGTGATTGCGGGCTATTTGCTGCCTCGGCTCGGCATCTATATCGGCGGCGGCATCATCGGCGCGATCATCAATGCCTTGATCGGCGCGGTGATCCTGCTGTTCGTCATCGGTCTGGTGAAACGCTAAGCGTTACAGTGTGACGGCGGCGGCCGGAGGCTGAAGACAGCATCCAGCCGCTCCGTTTCCGCGATCATTCGAGGCCGACCCGGCGGTGAACATCGGCGGGCGTGGCGCCGCTCTTGCGCAACGCTCGGAGCGCGGTCGAGCCGGTGCTTTTCGCTAGCTTCTTGCCGCTCTCGTTGAGGACGAGGCGGTGATGGTGATAGATCGGCGCGGGCAGGCCGAGCAGCTCCTGCAACAGGCGATGTATCGCCGTCGCCTCATAGAGATCGCGCCCGCGCACCACATGAGTCACGCCCTGGAGCGCGTCGTCGATCACGACCGCGAGGTGATAGCTTGCAGGCATCTCCTTGCGGCCGAGAATGACATCGCCCCAAAGCTCTGGCCTGGCCGCGATTTTTCGCGTTTCGCCGTCGCCTGTTTCCGTCCAGGAGAGCGGGCGATCGATGCGCGCGAGCGCCTTGGCGAGATCGAGGCGCAGCGCATAAGGTTCGCTCGCGCGCCTACGCGCGCGCTCATCGGGCGCAAGCTCGCGCGCAAGCCCGGGATAGAGCGGCGCCCCGTCGGGATCGCTCGGCCACGGTCCTACCGAGCCTGCACGCGCGGCGAGGAGGCGGGCGATCTCGCCGTGGCTCTCGAAGGCGGGATAGATCAGGCCCGCGCGCTTGAGCCGATCGAGTGCGGCTCGATACTCGTCGAAATGCTCCGACTGCCGGCGTACCGGCGCTTTCCAATCGATCCCGAGCCAGGCGAGGTCCTCATAGATCGCGGTCTCGAACTCGGGCCGGCAGCGGGTCTGGTCGATATCCTCGACGCGCAGGAGCAGCCGGCCGCCCGCCTTCCGC
>JAUSIF010000099.1 GCA_030648135.1 Xanthobacteraceae bacterium | reverse complement strand
TGATATTGTCAACCTCTCCGACGACGCCTCCAGCCGCCATTGCCTGGATAGCCGCAACCACGGCGTGAATGATTGATCCCCCTAGCGCATGATCCGGCGAAGTGGAATCGGTCCCGCCTTCGCCAAGGCTTCGGCGGGTCTTTGACAGTATGTCCGCCATAGCTCGCAGAGCGTAGGCGGATCGCCGATAAGATCATGCGCCAGATGAATGAGTTAGCGCGCGAGCCGCAGATCAGTCTACGCAATCTACGCAAGCTTGATTGCGTCCGCAAAACCGGTACTCACCCCGGATCAAGTCCGGGGCAGGCTTTTTGCTGATCGCGCGCTAGGCGCGGCTCAATAAAGGCCGCGGCCGGAGAGGACGGCGGTGGCATAGCCCGCGATCGGCGTGCCAGGCACCGCGCGCCCGGGACCATAAGCCCCCGGCGCATAGGACGCCTCGGCGACCGCCATCGGCTGGGCCGGGCGGCGGCGGTCGGACGGGCTGGAATAGCGGCCCATCTCGAACGACCGCTTGGGCGGGCTCGGGATCTGGCCGCGGCTGGCCGGAATGGGCCGCGCCACATCGGGCACGAACGGCGCGCTCGAGGCGAGCAGCACGCCCGAAGGCGCCGGCGCCGGCCGGCCGTCGTGGCGGAGCGTCGCCAGCAACTTGCGGTCGTCCGATCCCTCGAGCGGGGCCGCGCCCACATATTCGACCCGTACGCGCGCGATGCCGTTAGCGCGGAAGCCGAGCAGGTCCGCGCTCTTCTTGGAGAGATCGATCACCCGGTCGCCGTGATAGGGCCCGCGGTCATTGACGCGGACGATGATCGAGCGGCGGCTGGAAACATTGGTGACGCGGACGTAGCTCGGGATTGGCAAGGTCGGATGCGCTGCGGTGATCGCGTCCTGGTCGAAGACTTCGCCATTGGCGGTGAGGCGGCCGTGAAAGTCGTCGCCGTACCAGGAGGCGAGGCCCTCGGCGCGGTAGCGCGGGTTTTCCTCCGGCACATAGGTGCGGCCGGCGACTTGATAGGGCTTGCCCACCCGATAGACCCCGCCGCCCTTGGGCACCGGCTCGCCGTCCTCGACCACGCGCGGGCTGGTGGCGACGCCGTATTTGGGATCGAGCTGGGCTCCGAATTTTCCGGAGGACGCGCAATTGGCGAGCGCGAGCGAGCCCGCCGCCACCAGGACGAAGCGGACAAGCATGCACCACGCGTCACACGCGGGCGCGCAGCCCGGAGACAAACTCGACGCTCTTCCTAAACGCCCCATCCACCCGACCGACTAAGACCCCGGCAAAGCGCCCTGGCCGCCGAATGCAGCCGACGCGACGCTGACTGACGCTAGCTTCCGTTGATCCGGGCCTCTATTCCGGGCGCCGCGCCCGTAATTCCCATCTTGCGAATGAAAACGCTGCCGGACTGGGGCGAAAGTACGGTCGATCTCGGGATATGGTTAATCGCGCGTCGCGCCCCGGCCGCTCCCGGGCCGCACGCCGCCGCTTGCATTCGTGGAAACGATCCCGCATTTGTCGGAACGGACGGGTGGCCGAGTGGTTGAAGGCAGCGGTCTTGAAAACCGCCAGAGGTGCAAGCCTCTCGTGGGTTCGAATCCCACCCCGTCCGCCAGTCGATGACGATCCAGACGGAAAGCGCGGCGCTCGCTCGCGTCCGGCCGCGCGTGCGCGCATCGGCCGCGGTGCCTTACGCAAACACTGACGATCGCAGTACGCGATATATCGCTTCCGATGCATCTAACCCTTGAAGCGCAAGGGAAAACGCGACAAGGTATGGCCGCGATCAAGCCATTGGGGGCAATTTTGGCTGACGCCCTAGCGGTTGGATGTTTAGATCATCAAAGGTGTAGCGCGTGGCGAACCATAAGCGGCCCGCCAAGGCGGCGGGCGAGGAATCTGGAGCAAAGACCATGAAGCCGGCGGTTCTCATCGTTGGCGCCGACAAGGGTGGCGTCGGCAAGACCACGATCACGCGGACGCTGATCGATTACCTGGCCTCCAAGAACACGCTGGTGCGCGCGTTCGACGCCGAGTTTCCACGCGGCGCGCTGAAGCGGTTCCATCCCAACGTCACCGAGGTCATCGACATCACCTCGGTGTCGGACCAGATGAAGATGCTGGACACGCTCCTGACCAGCGAGGTGAAGGTGAGCCTGATCGACATCCGCGCCGGCTTGCTGTCGAGGACGCTGAAGGCGTTCACCGACGTGGGCTTCTTCGACGCGGTGCGCGAGGGCGAGGTCACTTTCGGGATGTTCCACATTCTCGGTCCCTCGGTCGCCTCGCTCGAGGAAATCGCCGACGTGACGCCCTACGCGGCCGGAAAGAACTATTTCGCGGTCAAGAACTTCATCAATGAAACCAGCTTCTTCGAGTGGGATCCGGCGGTCTACGACAGCTATTTCAAGAAGACCAAGGGCTCCGTCGAGCTGAACATCCCGAAGCTCCACGAGATGGCCTACGAGCAGGTGGATCTGTCCGGCGTTCCGTTCTCGACCTTCATCAAGAACCGGACGGCGCAGGGCCACATCGCCAACAGTTCGCTGGTGCTGCGCGGATACGTGCGCACCTGGCTCAACCTGGTCTACCAGGAATACGACCGTATCGGTCTCCTCGACCGGCTCACCGACAGCGAGGCGGATTGATCCGGCCGGCGGTCGCCTTCGGCGCGTAACGGGTAGCGGACGAGGCGACGATGCCGGAGAAAAATTTCGCCATCATCGTCGCCTCGCTGCGGGCCCGCAACGGCAAGACGCTGTTGGCGCGCCTGATCGCCGATTATTTTTTGCTCACCGGCGACAAGCCCGAAATCTTCGACACCGACGCGGTCGAACGCAAGCTGGCGGGGTTTTTTCCCGAGCTCTCCACGGTGATCGATCTCGACCGGGTGCCGGACCAGATGAAGCTGTTCGACACGCTGCAGGCGGCTTTGCCGGCGACGCAAGTGATCGATGTCACTCACCGTTCGTTCCAGAAATTCTTCAAGTTGATGCGGGATATCGACTATGCGGCCGAGGCGAGATCGCGCGGGATCGAGCCGGTGATCTTCTACATTCCCGATCGCGATCCGGAATCCTACGAGCAGGGCCGGCTCTTGCGCGAGCGCTGCAAGGATTGCTCCTTCGTGCTGGTGGAGAACGCGTTTGTGGGCGAAATCGGCAAGGATACCCGCCGCAGCACCGCCTATGCGGCGTTCAAGTCGCATTATCTGCGCATGACGCTGCCGCAGCTCGATCCGTTCTTCACCGGCGTGATCGAGGACCCCAAATTGTCACTCTCCGATTTCATGCGACCGGCGCAGGCCGAGCGGCCGGCGCGCATGCCGTCGGCGCAATTGTCGCTCGCCCATCTGTCGCGCGAGGCCGGTGACGGGATCAGGCTCTGGCTGAAGGAGGTGTTCAAGAACCTCAAATGGGTCATGGATGAACTGAAGCTGCGCGGCGAGAGCATGGAAATCGAGGACGCGTCGCGCTGACAAAAAGGCCGAAGATGAATTTCCGTTGGCCGATATTCGCCGTTGTGATCGCGCTCGCGCCGGTCTCCGTCCGGGCCGAGCCAGCGGCGCCCCCTGCCCCGGCCGCGGGCCAGGGCGCGCCGGCCGCCACCATCGACATGCCCGAGCAGGCCGGCCAATTCCTCGGTTATTGCCAGCTGAATTTCGAAATCTGCATGAATTTCATTGCCGATGTCGGACAGGCGCTGGCCGAGGATGCTGCGCCGCCAAAAAAGCCCGAATTTTGCATGCCGAAAGGCGCCGATGCGAGCGACGCGGCCGAGCGCGTACTGAAATGGATTCTGCTCAGACCGCAGACGCATCGCAAGCCGACCAACCGCACCATCGCCGATGCGCTGATCGCGATCTATCCATGTAAGGCTGCGCGCACGCCCGAGAAGACCGAGAAGAAACAAAAATAGCGCCGCCGCCGCGGATTTCGACGCAAAACTTCAGCGCCAAACCTCAGCGCCAGGTCCCGATCGCGCCCGGCTTGGCGGTGCTCGTGCGCGGCGCGCTGCTGACCGGCGCGTGATCGGGCTCGCTGATCGACGGCGGGGTCGGGCCGCTGGCGGGCTCCACCGCTGCCGTGGGTGCGAGCGTGTTCAGGTGATGCGGGATCACCAGCCGCTGGCCGACCTGGAGCGCGGGCGCGTCGATTTCGGCAATGCCGCTCGCCTGTTTGATCGCCCAGGCCGGAACGCCATAATACGTCGCCAGCGCTTCCACCGTCTGCCCCGGCTCGAGCTTCACCGGCACGCCGCCGTCCCACAGTTCGATCGGCGCCGTGGCCGGCACCACGTATTTGATCGAGACCATGGCCTGTGGCGCCGGCATCGGGAACGCCGCCACCTGCAGCACCTTGGCGATGACCTCCGCTTGCAGGCGCCGCGACTTGTCCATGTTCATGTGCCCGATCTCGGGATGACCGCGCAGATCGACATTGATGAGCTGGCCGCGGAAATTCGCCGCCGGATGGATTTCGCCGCCGCCGAGAATATTGGCCGCCTGGTAGAGATTGATGAAGCGGCGGACGTTCGACGGCACGCGGTGCACGAAGCGGGTCGGGTCGAAGCCGACGGCGAGCGCCACCGGAACTCCTGCCGCGTTCATGCGCTCGGCCATCAGGATGATGTTGTCGCCGCCGTTGGAATGGCCGATGAGGATGATCGGCCAGCGGTCGGGATCGGAGTTGTAGAGTTTGATTGCCTCATCGGCGAGCCCGTACCATTCATTGTGCTTGTGCGAGGTCGCCAGCACGCCGCGGCGACTGATCTGGTCGGCCATCTCGGTCATGCCGCCCGACCAGATGTGCCCGAGCCCGCGCAGGATATAGACGCGGCCCGGCAGGCGCGAAGCGGAGCGGTCCTGCTCGGCGGCGTAGGAATTTTCGGTCGAGCCCGTGGTCAGACCCGAGAGATCGACATAGCCGAAGGCGCAGCCCGCGAGCGATGCCGCGAGCAAGGCGAGACCGGCGAGCCTCAGCGGATTGGGCATTGCGCTTGCGGCCTCCCCGTTGCGACCGTGCGATCCGTCGGTTTCGGCGCTACCTAACCGCCGACCCGCTCCGGGCCGGTCCGACGATGAATCGTCCCCGGCGCCAGAAAACCCGGAATTGGTTTAATGAGTTGTTAATGCGCCGCGCGGAGGCCGCATGGCGAAGATGTGGCGAAGTCAAGGAATCTCCCGTGCTTGACCGGGACCGGGGCTTTGGCCATTGCTGGCCGGCGTGAACACCCCCCTACCCCTCAATGTCGAGACGCGCCCGGTGCCCGATCCCACGGTGGCGCCGACGGTCTCGTTCGTCTCCCTCGGCTGCCCGAAGGCGCTGGTCGATTCGGAGCGCATCATCACCAAGCTGCGCGCCGAGGGCTATCGGCTCGCGCGCGATCAGGCCGGCGCCGACGTGGTGGTGGTCAATACCTGCGGCTTTCTCGAAAGCGCCCAGGCGGAATCGCTCGCCGCCATCGGCACCGCGCTACAGCAGAACGGCAAGGTCATCGTCACCGGCTGTCTCGGCGCCGAGCCCGAGATCATCCGCGCGGCGCATCCCGATGTGCTCGCGATCACCGGTCCGCATCAATACGAGCAGGTGGTGGCGGCGATCCACGCGGCGGTGCCGCCCAAGCACGATCCCTTCCTCGATCTCGTCCCGCCGCAGGGCATCAAGCTCACGCCGCGCCACTACGCCTATTTGAAGATTTCCGAGGGCTGCAACAACCGTTGCACCTTCTGCATCATTCCGCGCCTGCGCGGCGATCTGGTGAGCCGCCCGGCCGCCGACGTCTTGCGCGAGGCCGAGCGCCTGGTCGCCGCCGGCGTCAAGGAGCTCTTGGTGATCTCGCAGGACACCTCGGCTTACGGCAGCGACATCAAATATGCCGTGAGCCGCTGGCGCGACCGCGAGGTGCGCGCGAAATTCATCGATCTCTGCACCGGCTTGGCCGAACTCGGCGTGTGGGTGCGGCTGCACTATGTCTATCCCTATCCGCATGTGGACGAGGTGATCCCGCTGATGGCGGAGGGGAAAATCCTTCCCTATCTCGACGTGCCGTTCCAGCACGGCAGCCCCACGGTGCTGAAGCGCATGAAGCGACCGGCGGCGCAGGAGAAGACGCTCGCGCGCATCGCCAAGTGGCGCGAGATTTGTCCCGACATCACCATCCGCTCCACCTTCATTGTCGGATTTCCCGGCGAGAGCGAGGAGGAATTTTCCGAGCTGCTGGCGTTTCTGGAAGAAGCGCAGCTCGACCGCGTCGGCTGTTTCCAATACGAGCCGGTGCGTGGTGCTGTGGCGAACGAGCTGGCGCCGCCGGTGCCCGACGAAGTAAAGAAACAGCGCTATGCGCGGTTCATGGAGGTGCAGCAGCGCGTGAGCGCGAAGCGGCTCAAGCGCAAGCTCGGCACCCGCCAGAAAGTGATCATCGATCGGGTCGAGAATGGTCTAGCCCGCGGCCGCACCCGCGGCGACGCGCCCGAGATCGACGGGATCGTGCATGTGAGCGCCCGCCGGCCGCTGAAAGTGGGCGAGATCGCGACCG
>JAUSIF010000225.1 GCA_030648135.1 Xanthobacteraceae bacterium | reverse complement strand
GCGGCAAATCGACGAGTAGGCGTTCCGGCATACGTTTCTCGACGAATTTTCGTATGCGGTGAATGATGGCGCTGGCTCGCTCGGCCTCCGCGGCTGCTTTATCAATCATGGCGTACAGAGCCGCATTATCCGCCATGCTTGACTGCTCCTCGATGCGTTTCATCGATTGGAGATAGAGCAGCAGCGCGGTAAGCGGCTGATTCAGTTCGTGAGCGATGGCCAATCCCATCTCGTCGATTGCGGAAAGCCGACCTAAACGAATGAGATCGGCTCGTAACTCGGCAAGCCGTTGATCGCTTTCCTGACGCTGGCGCAGGTCGCGTAACACGCAGATGAACTGGCGGCCGTCGGGCGTAAGCGCTACGCCGATGGCGAGTTCGATCGGAATGATCGTTCCGTCACGATGCCGGGACTTCACCTCGCGGCCGACCCCGATGATCTGCCAATCGTCGGCGCGCATGGCGTTGCCGATCAGGGGGTCACGTCCATGCTTATCTTCTTCCTCCACCATGAGGAGAGTGATGTCGCGCCCGGCTACCTCTTTGGCGGAATAGCCGAACAGCCGTTCACTAGCCTTGTTGAAGACGAGGATGCGCGCCTGCTCGTCAAAAACGATGATGCCATCGGACTCGGTGTCGAGCAGGCTGGCGAGCCTGGCCTCGAAGATGGTTGGCTCGGTGGCCGCCACCGGGAATGATCTGGATGAGTTGCGGTTCCCTGCCATGGCAAACCTAAAATTGCGTCTGGACGCCTTACGATCAGGGATTGATTCGGTAATATACTACTTCTGATAAGTTGAGGGAATATACTACCTCCATAAAATAGAGAATGAGTGAAACTGCCGCATTATTTTTTTGTAAAATCAGGCAATTAGGCGTGCAACGGCCTAGTCGAGGCTTTCTGGAGATCAGGCAAAGTACAAACACAGCAATTGATTCGTTTGCTGGCCCAAAGGATGTACCGGAGACAAGTTCGATCCTCGTTTCGGCCCTGAGACGAAATGCGAGAGCACGGGACGGCTAGGCGAATTTGCCCCGTGGGCGAACAATTTCACCCGCCGGCGAGGAGATCGCGCACCATCTCGTCGGCATAAGTCAGGGAGCGAAGCGCCTGCTTAAGGCGCCCCTGTTCGGCGCGGCTCATGCGGCGCGGCTCGACCGCATTGGAGGGCGGCATCGATCGTCTTGCGCGACGCCTATCTCACTTTCGCGCAGTACACGGCGCTCATCTCGATCGCATTGTGGGTAATCGCGCTTCTGATAAGCTTCTCGGGGATAAAGTCGCGCTACTAGGTGGATCAGCTCCGGTTCCGATCCGTCTCCCGGCTCAAATTCTCGATCATTCCGCGGAACCGGCGCAGCACCTTTTCGAAAAAATTCATAGCCCGGTCGATCTCGGCATCGTTCGGAAATTTCGGCTCCGACTTCGGCGGGATCTCGCCCGCAGACCGGCGCGCGAGCGCCTCGAGATCGCCGATCTTGTTCTGAAGCCGCGCGATTTCCTTCTCGTAAGCGGCGCGATCGTCGGCGACAGTCTCGCAGGTCCAGATACCTTGCCGGCTGTGGCAGAGCGAGACCTGACCGGTGCGGGTATCGAGCCGCAATTGTCCGTCCGCGACCGGAGCGAAAGTGAAGCGGCCGTTTTCGCCGGGCGCGGGCGCGGACTTTGATTCCTGCGCAACTGCCGAAGGCAGGAACCCGAGCGCGAGCAAGATCACGAGCGCCAGAGAGTGGCGGTGCATGGCGAATCTCCAGATCCGCAAAATCTTGTTTAAGTCTAACGCCGATCGGCGGCGGGAGCGAGGCGAAAGTCCGGAATGCTTTTTAAGCCGCCCGTTTGCCCGCGCTCGGCGCGAAGCGGCCATAGAAGCTCTCGCTCTTCTTCGCCATCTCGATCAGGAGCGATGAAGGCTTGAAGCGAGGGCCATGGCGACCGGCAAAACGCTCGCACAACTCGACGAAGGCTTTTACGCCCATGCCGTCGATATAGGAGAGCGGACCGCCGGTGAAGGGGGCGAAGCCGAAGCCGAGGATGCCGCCGACATCGGCATCGCGCATATCGGTAATCACGCCTTCCTCGACGCAGCGCGCGGTTTCCAGCGCCTGGATCGCGAGAAAACGCGCCTTCAGTTCGTCGATGCTGTAGATCTCAGCCGGCCGCGGTTCGCCCACGATCTCAATGAGGCCGGGCCATAGCCGCTTCGGCGCCTTGTCGGGATAATCGTAGAAGCCCTTGCCGTTCTTGCGACCGAGTCGGCTGCGTTTCACCACCATCTCTTCCAAGAGCGCTTCCTGGCGCTCGTCGATCGCGTCGGCGCCGAGATCGGCCTTGGTCGCTTGCAGGATCTTCCAGGCGAGATCGACCGCGACCTCGTCGTTGAGCGAAAGCGGCCCCACCGGCATGCCGGCCATGCGGCCGACGTTCTCGACCATCGCCGCCGGCACGCCTTCGGTCAGCATCAGGTGGCCTTCGCGGATATAGGTGCCGACCACGCGCGAGGTATAGAAGCCGCGGCTGTCGTTCACGACGATCGGCGTTTTCTTGATCGCGCGTACGTAATCGAGCGCCATGGCGAGCGCCTCATCGCCGGTTTTCTTGCCCTTGATGACCTCGACCAGCATCATCTTCTCCACCGGCGAGAAGAAATGGATGCCGACGAAACGCGCGGGACGCTTGGAGACTTCGGCAAGCGAGGTGATCGGCAAAGTCGAGGTGTTGGAGCCGAACACGACTTTGTCGGTGAGCACCGCTTCCGCCTTGGCGATGACCTCGGCCTTCACCTTGCGGTCCTCGAACACCGCCTCGATCACGAGATCGGCGCCGGCGATGTCAGCGAAGTCCGCACTCGCCTTGATGCGGGAAAGCAGCGCGTCGCGATCGGCGGTCTTGGCACGGCCCTTGTTGATCTGTTCGGTGATGAGCTTCTGCGACAGGCTCTTGCCCTTCTCAGCCGCTTCCGTATCGCGGTCGACCAGCACCACCTCGATGCCGGCCGTCGCCGTCACATAGGCGATGCTCGCGCCCATGAAGCCGGCGCCCAAAATCGCGACTTTCTTCAGTTTTGCCGGCGCCACTGAAGGCGGCCGGTGTGCGCCTTTGTTCAGCTCCTGCATGGAGACGAACAGGGTGCGGATCATCGCCGCCGCCTCGCGCGAACGTAGCACCTTGGTGAAGTGGCGCGATTCGACTCGAAGCGCCAAATCCATCGGTAACAGCAGGCCTTCGTAAACGCACTGCAAGATGGCACGGGCGCCGGGATAATTGTCGTAGGTTTCGCGGCGATAGATCGCGTTCGCCGCGGGCCAGGTCATCATCCCGGCCTTGGAATAGACCGGCCCGCCGGGAAACTTGAACC
>JAUSIF010000083.1 GCA_030648135.1 Xanthobacteraceae bacterium | reverse complement strand
CGCAACGCATCCGCACCTATAATTACCCGCAGGCCCGCGTCACCGACCACCGCATCGGTCTTACCCTGCATAAGCTGCCGCAGGTGCTGGAAGGTGCCGCACTCGGAGAGATCATCGATGCGCTGGTGGCCGACCATCAGGCCGCCTTGCTGGCGGCGGAAGATGAGACGGAATGAGCATTCGAACGAACCAACGACCCACGTTCGAGGATAGCGCGACCATCGGGTTCCTGCGCCGGCGGACCGCCGCAAAATTGCGCGCGGCGGGGATCGAAAGCGCGGAACTCGATGCGCGGGTTCTGATCGCCCATGCGCTCGGCATCGAGATGGCCGTACTGCTCGCCCGGCCCGATACGAAAATCGATGCGGAGGCCGAGGCCAGACTGGAGGCTTGCATGCGGCGGCGTCTTGCCGGCGAGCCCATCGCGCGCATCCTCGGCGGCAAGGAATTCTGGAGCCGGAGCTTCGCGCTCGGTCCCGAGACGCTGGTACCGCGCCCCGAAACCGAAACCTTAGTTGAAGCGGCCCTCGCCGCCCTACCTGATCGCAATGCTTCGATCCGGCTGCTCGATCTCGGCGTGGGCTCGGGGGTCTTGCTCGCCGCGATCCTCATCGAGCGGCCGCAGGCGTTCGGCGTGGGCGTCGATCGAAGCCGCGAAGCACTCGCTGTCGCTCGCGCCAATCTCGAAAATCTCGGCGTCGGTGCGCGCGCGGTGCTCATGTGTGGCGATTGGGGTGCGGCAATCGGCCGGACCTTCGATCTCGTGGTCGCCAATCCGCCCTATGTAGCGACCGCGGCCATCGCCACATTATCGCCCGAGGTCCGCGACCATGATCCCCTCTTCGCCCTCGACGGCGGAGCGGACGGGCTCGACGCCTATCGTGCGATCGCGTCCGATCTGCCGCGGTTGCTTGCGTCCGGGGGCGTCGCGATTCTCGAACTGGGAGACGGACAAGAGGCGGCGGTTGTCAGGCTCGCGCGAAAAGCGGGGCTGATCGTTAACGACGCCGCGCGCCGTGACCTTTCGGGCCGGCCGCGGGCACTTGTTCTGCGCGCCGATGGAGGGATGAAAAAAACACTTGGAAGCGCGGGCGATCCGCATTAGTGTCCGCCCGGGATTCGATCCGGGGCGCGTGTCCAGCCGCAAGGCGGTAGCGCGCAAGGGGCCGCGGGATGCGGTTCCGGCAATAAAAGTCGCGTGGCATTCGGCGCCGGCGACGAACTCCGGGTCCAACGCTTCACCGATGTTCGCGCTCGGCTCGATCGAAGCGCGAAGGTAAGGGGCAAGCTATCCGCGTTCAGTGCGGAATTGGGCTCTTGATTCGGAAACTCAAAGCGAACATAGCCGCGACGCCGATGCGTGCGGCTCTATCGACGCGGCCGGCCGGTCGCGGGGCGTGTAATGTGTTTACCGGTCGAGCAAAGCCGGTAGACGATCTGAAGTAAGCGGCGATGCCGCGCAACGGGAGAGACGGTTCGAGATGAGAAACGGACAGAACAAGCGTATGCGCGGGCGCAATCGCCGCGGCCATAATCCTCTGACGCGAGTGTACGAATCGAACGGCCCCGACGTGAAGATCCGGGGAACCGCCCATCACATAGCCGAAAAATACATGCAGCTCGCGCGCGATGCGCAGACCTCCGGCGATCCGGTCTCGGCCGAGGGTTATTTTCAGCATGCCGAACACTATTTCCGCATGATCGCGGCAGCGCAGGCCCAGTTCACCCAGCCGCACCAGCAGCAGTCTTTCCAGCGTCCCGACGGTGATGTGCGCGACGACTTCGATGACGGAGGCGACGACATGGGAGCGCCGGAACTGCCGCACGCGCAGCCTTATCCGGGCGGCGCGCCGATGGCGCAGATGCAACAGCCGCGGCCGCAACCGCCGCAGCCGCTGCCACAACCGCCGCAGCCGCAGCCGTCTTTCCAGGGCTATCCGCAGCAACGTGAAAACGAACCGCAGCGCGAAGCCGGCCTGCCCGCCTTCATCACCGGCGGTTCCGGCCCAGCGGGCCCAGGCAACGGCTTCGACAACGAGCAGGGCGATCGGGACGGGGGCCGCTTCGGCCGCCATCGCCGCCGTCGGTTCCGCCCGCGTGGTCCGGGCGATTTCGAGCCGCGCGAAGGCGCGGGCGAGATGCCGGTCGCCGCTCCGGCTGCTCCGGTGCCTGCATCCTCCGGCGAAGCGCAGCCGGGCGAGGGCGCCGTCACGCCGCCGAAGCCAACTGGTCAAAGCGAGTAAGGCTCAACCGGCGAGCGCGACCGGATCGCCCTCGGCGATTGTTCCCGCGTCGGTGACTTCCGCGTAGATCCCGCAGTCGGCTGCGTTGCGCAGACGCCACAACGCTTCCGGCACGTCGATGTCGCGTTCGGCGCTTTGGGGATTAACTTCCGTCGCCGCACAGCGGGTGGTCGTCTTCAGCACGCGTAGGCGCGCGGAGCCGATGGCGAGCGTCTTGCCGATCAAATCAAACTCGGCCCAAGGCGCCAGCCCCCGCACATAGAGATTGGCGCGAAAACGCAAGGGATGCAGCTCGCGTCCGAGCGAGCGGCCGAGATCGGCGAGACTTTCGAGATTGATCACCGACACCACCTTGCGCGCGAGATCGGAAAAGCTGTGACCGGGGGCCGCGAGTAGACGGATTTTTCCACGCCTCTCGCCGCCCATGTAGTTCTCGAAGAAACGCTCGATGGCGGCGCGTCCTTCACTCTCATCAAGGGATGCTTCAACCAGCGTGCGTCCGTCTTTTGCGATTGCGAGCACGCCGGTGTTGTCGTCGTAGCGCGTCATGAGCGCGGCCAGCCGCGCATTCTGCATGAGACAAAGAAACTTGATCTTGGGCTGCCAGGCGGGCGCCGCCGCATTGAAGCCCGAAGGCCCATTCTCGAGCGCGAAGGCGCGATCCATCGGAAAGGTCTGGCCGACGCCGAGACCGACTGTCGGCAGCCGCTCGCCGGAGAGGCCTTTTACCGGATAGCGGTAGAGCGCGGCAACGCGGGGATTGGTCGAGGCGGGCGAGGAGGCCATGGGTGCTTTCTCGGCGATCCGAGTGGGGCAGTCCAGCCTGGGCGGGTGAATTTTGCGGCCGTTGCCCCCTTCCTTTGCCGGGCCGCGACACCTATCTCAAGAAGCGAATTCGGATGTTCCGACCGGGCCTCCGGGACGGTCAGGGCATGCTGAGGAGAGGGCGATGGATTTCGAGAAATATACCGAACGCGCGCGCGGCTTCGTCCAGTCGGCGCAGGCGCTGGCCTTGCGTGAAGGCCATCAGCAATTCGCCACCGAGCATTTGTTGAAGGTCCTGCTCGACGATCCGGAGGGGCTCGCCGCCGGTCTGATCGACCGCTCCGGCGGCAGTTCGCGCGAGGCACTGAAGGCCGTGGAAGCGGCGCTCGCCAAGCTCCCCAAGGTCGAAGGCTCGGGCGCCGGCCAGATCTATCTCTCGCCCGCCCTCGCCCGCGTGTTCGATACCGCGCAGAAAGCCGCGGACAAGGCCGGCGACTCTTACGTTACCGTCGAGCGCTTGCTGCTCGCGCTCGCGATCGAGAAGGAGAGCGAAGCCGGCAAAGCGCTTTCCCGCGCCGGCGTGACGCCGCAGAAGCTCAATGCCGCGGTCGAGGACTTGCGCAAGGGGCGCAAGGCTGATTCCGCTTCGGCCGAGAACGCTTATGATGCGTTGAAGCGCTATACCCGCGATATCACCGAAGCGGCCCGCACCGGTAAGCTCGATCCGGTGATCGGCCGCGACGAGGAAATTCGTCGCGCCATCCAGGTTCTCTCCCGCCGCACCAAGAACAATCCGGTGTTGATCGGCGAGCCCGGCGTCGGCAAGACCGCGATCGTCGAGGGTCTCGCGCTCCGCATCGTCAATGGCGACGTGCCGGAAAGCCTCAAGGACAAGCGGATATTGGCGCTCGATCTCGGCACGCTCATTGCCGGCGCCAAATATCGCGGCGAATTCGAGGAGCGGTTGAAAGCCGTGCTGCAGGAAGTCATCAGCGCCGAGGGCTCGATCATCCTGTTCATCGACGAGATGCACACATTAATCGGCGCCGGCAAGGCCGACGGCGCGATGGATGCTTCCAATCTTCTGAAGCCCGCGCTGGCGCGGGGCGAACTGCATTGCATCGGCGCCACCACGCTCGACGAATACAAGAAGCACGTCGAGAAGGATGCGGCGCTGGCGCGGCGCTTCCAGCCGGTGTTCGTGTCCGAGCCGACGGTCGAGGATACGATCTCGATCCTGCGCGGCCTGAAGGATAAATACGGACAGCACCACGGCGTGCGCATCGCCGACTCGGCGATCGTCGCCGCCGCGACCCTATCCAACCGCTACATCACCGACCGCTTCCTGCC
>JAUSIF010000071.1 GCA_030648135.1 Xanthobacteraceae bacterium | reverse complement strand
TCGCCTACTTCAACCAGTTGCGCGCGGCCGGACGCACCGTGTTGCAAGCGGTGCAGGAAGGCGCCGAGCGCCGGTTGCGGCCGGTGCTGATGACGGCGCTCATCGCCAGCTTCGGCCTCGTGCCCATGCTGCTGGCAACCGGCCCGGGCTCGGAGCTGCAACGGCCGCTCGCCGTCGTGGTAATCGGCGGGCTGTTCACCTCGACGCTGCTCACGCTCGTGCTCCTGCCGACGCTTTACGCCTGGATCGAGACCCGCGCCGAACGGCGGCTCGTCGCCAATAAAAAGAGGAACACACCATGAAAAATCTAACTCTCATCGCACATGCCGACATCGAGCAGGCGCTCGCCGACGTGCTGCGCAGTCTATCCAAGGTGTCTGGCTTCACCTTCACGCACATCGAAGGCCACGGCCCGCAGGATGACCGCGATCCCGTGCTCTCGGCGCGCGACCGGGTGGTGGGCTACACGCCGCACGTGCGCGCGGACATCGTGCTCGAAGATGAAGACGTGGACGCGGTGCTCGACGCGCTGCGCGAGTCGAGCTGCGGCGTGGCGGGGCGCGGCGTGTACTGGGTCGCCGATGTGGTACGGCAGGGGCGATTATGAAACGAAAGCTCGGCGTGCTTGTTTTCTCGGCATTCGCTTCGCTCGCCGTCGCGTCGGCGGCGGGCGAGGACGAGGCGCAAGAGCGGCCGCGAGACCTGCCACCGCTGCTGCGCGAGGTGGGTGACGAGCCCGGGGTCCTCTCGCTCGCGGAGGGACAGGCGTTGTCGCGACGGATATCGGAAATCAGGCATGATACCGGCGTCAAGATGATCGCGCTGGTCGTGGTCACCGTAGCACCGGAAAGCATCGAAGCCTATGTGCAGCGACTGATCAATCACTGGAAACGCCACAGCCGCGAACTCGACAACGATCGTTTTGTGTTTATCGTGATCGCCAAGAATGATCGTGAGATTCGCATCGTTCCCGGGCCCGGTCTGACGTGGATGCTTAAGCCGCTCTCGAAGAGAGAGCTGATCGAGAACGTACCGGACCTGTTGCGAAAGGATCAGTACTTCGAGGCGTTGTTGAGGATTGTGAACAAGCTTTCGCAGATCATCGCCGATCGTCAGCGCGCGGTCCGCCTTGAGTGGCCGTGGCAGCGATGGCGCGTGGGAGAATCTAGCGATGATGCATGACAACGACACAGTCGGATTCGACGGTACCTGGTGGCGCTATCCGCCGCTGCGCAATGCATTGCTCGCCGGGTTGATTGCCGGCTCGGGTTTTGTGCTCGCGCATCTCGGCTTGATCGCGGAAAGCGTCGAGAACCTCTTCTATTGGATTGCCATCCCGCTCGGCGGCTGGCACTGGACGCGCGAAGGGATCGAGAAGCTGATCGAGGAACGCGAGGTCGGCATCGAGATCTTGATGATCGCAGCGACCGCCGGTTCTGCGATCCTCGGCCTGTGGGACGAGGCGGCGGCGCTGGTGTTCCTGTACGGCGCGGCCGAGGGCACGGAGGAATACACCTATGCGCGCACGCGCCACGCGATCCGCGCGCTGCTCGATCTGGCGCCGAAGGAGGCGCATGTCCTGCGCGATGGAAAGGAAATCACGGTTCCGGCCGAGACTCTCAAACCCGGCGACCGCTTTCTCGTGCGTCCCGGCGAGGCCCTGCCCACCGATGGCATCATCCGCGTCGGTCAATCGAGTCTCGATGAATCGCCCGTCACCGGCGAATCCATCCCGGTGGACAAGGGACCGGGCATGAAGGTGTACGCCGCCAGCATCAACAAACAGGGTGCGCTCGAAATCGAGGCGACCGCGGCGTTCGCCGACAATTCGCTCTCGAAGATCATCCACCTGGTCGAAGAGGCGCAGGAGCGCAAGGGCAAAGCGCAACAGTGGATCGAGCGCTTCGGCCGCCGTTACACCCCGGCGGTACTTCTGGCTTCGTTGTTGCTCCTGATAGTACCGTGGGCGCTCGGGCTCTCCATGGCGGAATGGTCGCTACGGGCGGTCGTATTATTGGTGGCGGCTGCGCCCTGCGCCCTCATCATGTCCACGCCCGTGGCCATGGCGGCCGGCATCGGCGCGGCCGGGCGGCGTGGGATACTTATTAAAGGCGGCGCGCACCTCGAACATCTGGGCACGATTCGCGTCGTCGCCTTCGACAAGACCGGCACCCTCACCCACGGCGAGCCGGTCGTGACTGACATGATCCCGCTCGATGGCGACGCGAAAGAACTGCTCGCGCTCGCAGCGGGGCTGGAGCATTTCTCCGAACATCCCCTGGCCAAGGCGATCATGACCAAGGCACGCGAGTTGGGAATAACGCCGGCCGAGGTTCGCGATTTCGAGGCGCTCACCGGCGTCGGCGCGAAAGGTCTCGTTCAGGGACAGGCATGGTACGTGGGCAATCCCAAGTTGTTCGAAGGCCAGGGCGCCGATTTGAGCGCGGTGCAAACGCAAGTCGCCCGACTGCAGGAAGAGGGCAAGACCGTGGTGCTGATTGGTAACGCGACGGGCATCCGCGGCCTGCTCGCGCTGCAGGATCGCATACGTGCCGAGGCCAAGCAGGCCATCGCCGCGCTGCATGCGCTTGGAATTCGCACCGTGATGCTGACCGGCGACAACTTAAGAACCGCCCAGGCCTTCGCGCGCCTGCTCGGGATCGACGACGTGCGCGCCGAACTCAAGCCGGAGGACAAGGTACGCGCCGTGGGTCAGTTGCAGCGCGAGCACGGCGCCGTGCTCATGGTCGGCGACGGCGTCAACGACGCCCCGGCGCTCGCCGCCGCTACTTGCGGCGTGGCGATGGGCGCGGCCGGCACCGATGCCGCGATCGAGGCGGCGGACGTGGCGCTCATGGCCGACGATCTGGCGAAGGTGGAGGAGGTGCTGCGCCTCGGGCGCAAGGCGCGGCGGATCAGCGTGCAAAACATCGTTTTCTCAATCTCGATTCTTGCGGCGATGATCCCGCTCGCCGTCTTCGGCATTCTCGGCGTGGCGGTGACGGTGCTGGTACACGAGGCGAGCGAACTGCTGGCGGTGGCGAATGGGTTGCGGGCTGGACGGTTAACTTAGGACCAGCATGAAGACCATATCAAGACATATGTTATGTATTACTGGAAGGTTTTAGTCACGATCCCCGCGGCCAGCAGGGCGGAGCCATAGGCGGCGTGCCCGGAGCGCGCCTTTTCCATTTTGACCCGCAAAATACGCTCGCGGATGCGCTTCCAGGCCGGATTCTTGGCGCCGCCGCCGGCGGTATAAACCGTCGAGATCGCCGGCGCACCCAGCTTTTCCAGCAGTTCGTAGCCTTGCGCCTCGATGCGCGCGATACCCTCGAGCATGCCCTGAAAGAAGGTGATGCTGTTGCCGGGCAGCGGCTCGAGCCGTGGCATCATTTCCGGGCTGTTGATCGGGAAACGCTCGCCGATATCCGGCAGTGGGTAGTAATCCAGCCCGGTGAAGTTTTCCGGGTCGAGCAGCGGTGTCATTTCCTGCATTTGTTCGACCTTGAAGTACTGCAACAACACCGCGCCGCCGCTGTTCGAGGCGCCACCCGCGAGCCAGTATTTGCCGAGGCGGTGACTGTAGATGCCGTGCTCCAGCGAGAACACCGGTTTGTCCGACAACAGTTTCAGCACCAGTGTCGTGCCGAGCACCGTCACCGCGTGTCCGGGTTCGGTGGCTCCGGCCGCGAGGAATGCCGCCACGCCGTCGGTGGTTCCGGCCAGGACCTGGGTGTCGGCGGGCAACCCGAAATTTTTGGCGATGTCGGCGCTGACGGTTCCCAGCAGCTCGCCCGGCACATGCACTTCCGGAAGCAGCGCGACATTCAGCCCCAGCTTGTTGACCCACTTGGGCCAGGCCATTTTTTCGGCATCGAACCCGAGCTTGAGGCAGTTGTTGTAGTCACTGTGGCCGTAGCGGCCGGTCAGCCTGCCGCTGATCCAATCGGATTGATGCAGCGCGTGATAGGCGCGCTTGTCGAGCTTGCGCTCGTGCAACCACAGGAGTTTTGCGAGACTGCTGCTGGCCCCTTGGGCGCCGGAATCGGCGCTGGCCAACGTGGCGATTTTATTGGCCTGCTCCACCGCGCGCTGATCGTTGTACATGATGGCCGGCGTGAGCGGGTTGCCCTTGTCGTCGCTCAGGAGCAGGGTGCCGGAGGTGCCGTCCACGGCGAGCGCCCGCACCCGCGCGGGGTCGATCTGTTTCAGCAGATTCTGCAGACAGCCGCTCACGGCCTTCCACCACACTGTCGGGTCCTGCGTGACTTGGTCGTCTTTTCGCAGCGGGGCGACGATCGGCGCGCTCATTTCAGCCTTGATCGTGCCGCTAACGTCCACGGCGATGGCACGGCAGCCGGTGGTGCCGAAGTCAATGCCGATGTAGAGCCCATCCTGACGCACAACCGGTTCCGGGAGGACTGGCTCGATGATGGACTCCGCAGTTGGCGGCGGCTCCGGCCGGCGGGCGCGACGCAGCATGCGGAAGCGGTCGCTGGACGGTGGCGTTGGCGTTGGCGTGGGAGGTGGAATGACGGGCTCCGGTGCCGGCGCGGGAGCCGGGGCCGGGGCTGCTGGCGGAGCCGGAGTTTCCGGCGCGCGCGTCTTTTTTGACGGCGGCGTCTTGGTGGGCGACACCTCGACGGGTGCCGTCGCCGGGATCTGCTTCTCCGGCAGCGTCTGAACCTCCCGCGGAATATCGGCAGGAGGCGGTGGCGGTCGATTCCAGCCGCTCTGGCGGTGCTCGACCTCGACGGTGGTGTAGAGGCCGCCGCGGACGTTGAATTTGGCCCGCAGGCGCATGTACCGCGGCTGCGTGACGGCCACGAGATCGCTCAGGATCCGGTTGGCCACGGCCTCGTGGAAAGGCCCTTCATGGCGGTAGGACCAGATGTAGAGCTTGAGCGACTTGAGCTCCACGCACAGCCGGTCCGGGACGTATTCGAGGCTCAGGGTGGCGAAGTCCGGCTGGCCGGTCTTCGGGCACAGACAAGTGAACTCCGGAGATTCGATCTCGATGATATAATCCCGCCCCGGATG
>JAUSIF010000220.1 GCA_030648135.1 Xanthobacteraceae bacterium | reverse complement strand
GTTTTGGCTGTTCGTCGTGGCGGCCGTGTCCGACGCCGTCGACGGCTTCCTCGCCGACCGTCTGGGGGCCAAGAGCGAGTTCGGCGCCTATCTCGATCCGCTCGCCGACAAGGTGCTGCTGATGTCGATCTACGTCACGCTCGGCATCGCCGGCCTGTTGCCGCCCTGGATCGTCATCGCGGTGGTCTCGCGCGACATCATGATCCTGGGCGCGATCGTGGTCGCCTGGATCGTCGGCAAGCCGCTGACCATCCATCCGCTCGTAGTCTCCAAGCTCAATACCACGGCACAAATCCTGCTCGCGGCGCTGGTGCTCGCCGCCAACGGCTTCCACTTCGATCCCGGCGACGTTTTCGATGCGGTTCTCGCCGCGGTCGCGGTCTTGACGGGGCTTTCGGCCGCTGCCTATCTCGCTGCCTGGATGCGGCATATGGCATCGTGAATGAGCGCGGGGAACTGGCCCCGGATCAGATGAATCTTCAACGGCAAGTGATTTTCTGGCTCGGAGCGCTCGTCGCCTTCATCCTCGTGCTGTGGATTCTGCGCGAGATGCTGTTGCCGTTCGTCGCCGGCATGGCGCTCGCCTATCTGTTGAATCCGCTGACCGACCGGTTGGAACGCTACGGCGTCAATCGCATGATCGCGACCCTCGCGGTGGTCGGATTTTTTCTCCTGGTATTCGTGGTGGTCGCGATCCTGCTGGTGCCGCTGCTCGGCAGCCAGCTGTTCGCCTTCATTCAGCGCCTGCCGGGCTATGTGACGCGCCTGCAGGAAGTTCTCATGACCGAGGAGAACAAGCAGTGGCTGCAGCGCCTGATCGGCGACCGCCTGCCGGATATGCAGAAATCGGTCGGCGATCTGGTGGGCCAGGGTGCGAGCTGGATCGGCGGGTTCCTGGTGTCGCTGTGGTCGGGCGGAAGAGCGATCATCTCGGTCTTCGCCCTCGTCATCATCACGCCGGTGGTCGCGTTCTACGTGCTCTATGACTGGCACAAGATGGTGCAGAAGGTCGATTCCTGGCTGCCGCTGCGCTACCGCGAGACCATCCGCAGATTGGCCGGCGAGATCGACCAGGCGGTCGCGGGATTTCTGCGCGGCCAGGCCAGCGTTTGCTTGATTCTCGGCTTCTATTATGCGGCCGCGCTTACGCTCACCGGCCTCAATTTCGGTCTGCTCATCGGCTTCAGCGCCGGACTTCTCACCTTCATTCCCTATGTCGGCTCGCTCAGCGGACTCGTGATCGCGACCATAGTGGCGTTTGCACAGTTCTGGCCGGACTGGACCTGGGTCGTGGTCGTCGCCTGCATCTTCTTCGCCGGGCAGTTTATCGAAGGCTATATCCTCTCGCCCAAGCTGGTGGGCGAGAGAGTGGGGCTGCATCCGGTCTGGCTGATGTTCTCGTTGTTCGCCTTCGGCTATCTCCTGGGATTCGTCGGGCTCCTGCTCGCGGTTCCGCTGGCGGCGGCGACGGGCGTGCTCGTGCGCTTCGCCTTGAGCCAATATCTAGCGAGCCCCCTCTATACCGGCGAGCCGCGTCGTTCCGACGTCGGCAAAACCGGAATCCGCTGAGCGATGCGCCGGGAAGGGGCCCGGCAGCTCGCGCTCGAGTTGCCGCACGCCGAAAGCTTCCGCCGCGACGATTTCCTTGCCAGTCCATCGAACGCAGCGGCCCTCGCGCTGGTCGATTCCTGGCCGGCCTGGCCCGACCGCATCGCCGCTATCGTTGGTCCGAGAGGTGCGGGCAAGAGCCATCTGGCCGCGATCTGGGCCGAGCGATCCGGCGCCCGCATCGTCGACGCCGCATCGCTGGTGAAGGCCGAGGTGCCGCGCGCGCTCGCCACCGGCGCGCTCGCCCTCGAGGACCTCGCGCCGCCACGGATCGACGAGGCGGCCTTGTTCCATCTCCTCAATCTCGCCCGCGAGGAGGAAGCTTTCATTCTCGTTACCGCGAAGAAGCGTCTCGATCTCGAAGGCTTCGCGCTCGCCGATCTCGCCTCGCGGCTGCGGGCGGTTCCGGTGGTGCAGCTTTTGCCGCCGGACGACGCCTTGATCGCCGCGGTGCTGGTCAAGCTTTTCGCCGACCGGCAGATCCTGGTGGATAAGGAGACCGTCGGATTCCTGACCACGCGGATCGAGCGCTCGCTCGCGGCCGTCCGTGCGATTGTCGCCCGGCTCGATGAAGCCTCCCTGTCGCGCGGGCGCCGGGTCACCCGAATGCTCGCCGCCGAACTCATACGCGAGCAAGAATCTCTGTTCTGACAAGGGCTTCCGCCCGGTCATCGAACCGTCATCGAAAATTCAAGAGCTTGCGCCATAATGCTTCTTTCCCCCCGCGATCGGGGTGCCGGGAGCGCGACCATGGCGGCCGAGGTGACCGCGATCCACAGCTTGCGGGCCGAAGCCGTTGCGGCCGCGGTGCCGGCGGATTCCGCCCCCGATCTCGCCGCGAGCCCCGCGCGCTTCATCAATCGCGAACTGTCCTGGCTGCATTTCAATCGGCGCGTGCTGGAAGAGGCGGCGAACCCCAACCATCCGCTGTTGGAGCGGCTGCGGTTCCTGTCGATCTCAGCCGACAATCTCGACGAATTTTTCATGGTCCGCGTCGCCGGCCTCAAGGGTCAGGTGCGGGCCGGCATCACCGCGGCCAGCCCGGACGGGCTCACGCCCGCCGAGCAGCTCGAGCGCATCGGCGCCGAGGTCGCCAAGCTCGCTCCCGATCAGCAGGCGCGCTGGCGCACGCTGCGCCGCGAGCTCGGCAAGGAGGGCATCCTGCTCGTCGACGGTGCCGACCTCTTGAAGAGCGAGCGGACCTGGCTGGAAGAGCGTTTCCTGCATCATGTATTCCCGGTGCTGACGCCGCTCTCGATCGATCCGGCGCATCCTTTCCCGTTCATTCCGAATCTCGGCTTCTCGCTCGCGCTGCAGCTCGCGCGCACCAGCGACGGGCGCGGCATGAACGCGCTCATCCGCGTGCCGGCCAAGATCGACCGCTTCATCCGACTGCCCGAACGCAAAGAAGGCGAGATGCGCTTCATCACCCTGGAGGCGGCGATCGGTCTCTTCATCGGCCGGCTGTTCCCCGGCTATGCGGTGCGCGGCCAGGGCGCCTTCCGGGTCATCCGCGACAGCGACATCGAGGTCGAGGAGGAGGCCGAGGATCTGGTGCGCCTGTTCGAGAGCGCGCTGAAACAGCGCCGCCGCGGTTCGGTGATCCGGCTCGAGATCGAAGCGGCGATGCCGGACGAGCTGCGCGCCTTCGTCGTCCGCGCGCTCAGGGTCGCCGAGGACGAGGTCTTCCTCGTCGACGGCGTGTTGGCACTCACCGAGCTGTCGCAACTCGTCGCCGTCGACCGCCGCGATCTCAAGTTCAAGACCTATAATCCGCGCTTTCCGGAGCGCATCCGCGACCAGGGCGGCGACTGCTTCGCGGCCATCCGCCAGAAGGACCTGGTGGTGCATCATCCCTACGAGTCCTTCGACGTGGTGGTTCAGTTTCTCACCCAGGCCGCGCGCGATCCGAACGTGGTCGCGATCAAGCAGACGCTGTATCGCACCTCGTCGGAGAGCCCGATCGAGCAGGCGCTCATGCAGGCCGCCGAGGCCGGGAACTCGGTCACGGCGCTGGTGGAGCTCAAGGCGCGCTTCGACGAAGAGGCGAACATCCACTGGGCGCGGGAGCTGGAGCGCGCCGGCGTGCAGGTCGTGTTCGGCTTCATCGAGTTGAAAACCCACGCCAAGCTGTCCTTGGTACTCCGCCGCGAAGGCGGCGCGCTGGCGAATTACGTGCATGTCGGCACCGGCAATTATCATCCGGTGACCGCGCGCAGCTATAGCGATCTTTCGTTCTTCACCTCCGATCCGGTGATCGCCCAGGACGTCGCCCGCCTCTTCAATTTCATCACCGGC
>JAUSIF010000063.1 GCA_030648135.1 Xanthobacteraceae bacterium | reverse complement strand
TCCCGCCTTCGCCAAGGCTTCGGCGGGTCTTTGACAGTATGTCCGCCATAGCTCGCAGAGCGTAGGCGGATCGCCGATAAGATCATGCGCCAGATTAATAAGTTAGCGCGCGAGCCGCAGATCAGTCTACGCAATCTACGCAAGCTTGATTGCGTCCGCAAAACCGGTACCCACCCCGGATCAAGTCCGGGGCAGGCTTTTTGCTGATCGCGCGCTAGGCGGCGCCGACTTGCGCCTTGAAGCCGGCCGCCTCGATGCCGGCCACCGCGCAGACTTCGTCCTTATCCGAGGTGTCGCCGGAAATGCCGACCGCGCCCACGACTTCGCCCGCCGCGGTCTTGATCAACACCCCGCCGGGCACCGGGACCAGGCGCCCGCCGCTCGCCACCGAGATCGCCGCGATGAAGTGCGGCGCCCTTTGCACGCGTTCGAGGTACTCGCGCGAGCCAAAACCCATGCCGAGCCCGCCCCAGGCTTTGCCGAAGGCGACGTCAAAACGCAGAATCCCCGAGCCGTCCTCGCGCTTGCAGACGACGAGATGGCCGCCGGCATCGAGCACGGCGACGGTGAGTGGCGCACATTTAGTTTCGCGGCCCTTCTTGAGGGCTTCATCGACGATGGTGCTGGCTTGTTTGAGAGTGATGGAAGACATGACGACTCCTTGGCGACATGAGGGGAATTGTGATCAGCCCGACTTTCGATTGGCCCAGTAGACCGAAAGACTCGAATTTTCCTTGGCACCCAGACCCTGGCGGCTGGCTTCTTCGAAACAGGCGAGCGTGCGCTCGGTGAGCGGCAGCTCGACGCCCAGCACTTTGCCTTCGGCGAGCATCGCGCGGATGTCCTTGAGCCCGCCGTCGATGTTGAAGCCCGCCGGGCCGGGATCGCCGCCCTTGAGCATGGTGGCGATCGCGGGCCCGCGCACCTTCAGCACATTGGCGCCGCCGGAGGTGTCGGCGAAGAGATCCATCAGACGCACCGGATCGATGTCGAGCGGACGGCAGAGCGCCAGCGCCTCGCCGAGCGCCTGCCAATAGACCATGAGCGGCAGATTGATGGCGAGCTTCATGGTGGCGCCGGCGCCGACCGGCCCGACATGCTCGAGCCGGCGGCAGAGTTGTTCGAGGATTGGCCGCGCGCGGGCGGCGTCGGCGGGCTCCGCGCCCAGCAAACCGAGCAGCCGGCCCTGGCGCGCCGGGCCGACGGTGCCGCCGACCGGACATTCGGCGAACGCCGCGCCCTTGGCGCGCACCTTGGCGGCGAGTGCGATTTCGGTCGCGGGCCGCACCGTGCTCATGTCGATAAAGAGTTTCCCCTTCACGTCGCCGGCGAGCAGGCCCTGGGGGCCGCCATAGACCTCGTCGATCGCGGCGGCGTCGGTGAGGATGGTGATGACGGCCTCGACGCCGCCGGCGAGTTCCTTGGCGGAGACCGCGACCGCGGCGCCGGCGAGCGCCTTCACCTTCGCCGCCGAGCGGTTCCAGACGGTGAGCTTGTGGCCGGCCTCGATCAGGCGCGCACCGATGGCGGCGCCCATGCGGCCGAGACCGGCGATCCCGATCAACATGGCAAGCTTCCCCCTCCCCTTGGAGCAGCCTTGTTCTAGTTGGGGCAGCGATCGGCCACCGTTAGCACGCAGGCGAGGTGGTGCCAACGCAACGGTCCGCGCCACCTCCGTCGCGGTGACGCGCCGGGCCGCTCGCCGATGTCAGACGGCTACTTTTCCGAGGAAGCTCTCGATTTCAGTCCTGAGCTTGGAGGCGGCGGCCTCGACCGCCTCCGAGGTTTTCAGGACCGTATGCGCCGACGCGCGCGTCTCGATTGCGGCGCCCGCGACCTGGCCGAGGACCGAGACGACCATCTGCGTCCCCGCCGCCGCGTTCGCCACGTTGCGCGAAATCTCGCCGGTGGCGGCGTTCTGCTCCTGCAGGGAGCTGGCGACCGAGGACGTATATTCGTTGATCTCCCGCATGCGTTCCGAAATCCGGCGGATCGCTTCGACCGCACTGGTGGTCGAGGTCTGCACCGCCGAGATCTGGCCTGCGATCTCCTCGGTCGCCTTCGCCGTCTGCACGGCGAGCGATTTCACTTCCGAGGCCACGACCGCGAAGCCCCTGCCCGATTCGCCGGCACGCGCCGCTTCGATGGTGGCGTTGAGGGCGAGCAGATTGGTTTGCCCGGCGATGTCCCGGATCACGTCGACCACATCGCCGATCTTCTGCGCCGCCTGCGCCAGCCCGCGGATCTCCTCGTTGGTCGCCTGCGCCTCGGTCGTCGCCATCCGAACCACTTCGCTGGTCTGCGTGAGTTGCTGGTTGATCTCCGCGATCGAATACGACAATTCCTCGGCGGCGGTGGCGGCGGTCTCGACGTTGCCCGAGGCGTCGTTCGATGTGCCGACCGCTCCTTCGGCGCGCTGCGAGGTTTGGTCGGACGACGTGGAGAGCGTGGCCGCGGTCGAGCGCATGGCTACCGCGCTGTCGCTCACGGTCTTGAGCACGGTTTCGACCCGCTCGCGGAACAACGCAATCGCGGTGTCGATCAACTTGCGGCGCTGCTCCTGCTCGAACAGGGCGGTATGCTGCTTCTCGGCACGTTGCCGCTCGGTGATATCTTCATGGGTCACGACCCAGCCGAGGCCCGCAACCGGTTGGTTGGAGACGGCGATCACGCGCCCGTCGTCCAGTTCGATGACGCTGTTGATGATCTTTCCGCGGGCGAGCTCGGCCAGCAAATCCTTGCTGTATTGCACCGGCTCCATCGAAAAGGTCCCGGAGGCCTTGCGCAGATCGAGCAACTCGCGAAGCGTGCAGCCGGGTTTCACTTTCTCGGGCGGCAAGCGGTACATTTCGATGTACTGCTTGTTGCAGACGACGAGCCGGGTCTTGGAATCGAACATGCAAAGGCCCTGCGACATATTGTTGAGGGCCGTGCCGAAGCGCAGATTTTGCTCATGGAGACGGCGGTAGAAGATGTTGCTGACGAGACACACGGCGAACAATGCCACGGCGGCGGCCGTCATAACGATTAGCCGCCAGTCATGTTCGCCCGCGAGGGAGAAGAGACCTCGGAACATATCCAATTCCACCCGTCCTGTGGTTCCGAAACGGCCTGGAG
>JAUSIF010000046.1 GCA_030648135.1 Xanthobacteraceae bacterium | reverse complement strand
AACAACGACACCGGATGGGCTTCCGCCGGATTGCCGCCCATGATGATGAGCGTCTTGGCGTTGCGGATGTCGTTGTAGCTGTTGGTCTGGGCGCCGTAGCCCCAAGTATTGGCCACGCCGGCGACCGTGGTCGAATGGCAGATGCGCGCCAGGTGATCGACGTTGTTGGTGCCCCAGAAGGCAGCGAACTTGCGATTGAGATAGGCGCCTTCGTTGGAGAACTTGGCGGAGCCGAGCCAGTAGACCGAGTCCGGCCCGGATTTGGCGCGGATCGCCATCAGCTTGTCGCCGATCTCGTTGATGGCCTGGTCCCAGGAAACGCGGGTCCATTGGCCGTTCACGAGCTTCATCGGATATTTCAGGCGGCGGTCGCCGTGCACGAGCTCGCGCACGGAGGCGCCTTTGGCGCAGTGAGAGCCACGGTTGATGGGGCTGTCCCAGCCCGGCTCCTGGCCGATCCACACGCCGTTCGAAACCTCGGCCACGACGGTGCAGCCGACCGAACAATGGGTGCAGATCGCCTTGGTCGTGGTGATCTTCGCGCTCGGAGAAGCGGGCCCGGCCTCGGCCTTCTTCATCGAGCCAAGTTGGATCGTGCCCAACGCGGCAAGGCCGCCGGCGACCACGCCCGAGCGGCGCAGGAATGTGCGGCGGTCGAGACCGCCACCCGATTGACTGGCGAGCCCAGCCGCGAGCGAGCTACGGCGTGCCTCGCGTTCGGTCCGTTTGATAAGCACGGGCGCCTCCCTCTTAGTAGCGGTTGACTCGATAGAAGGTCTTCACGTGATCGGTTTCCCGATAACGCGCTTTTTTCTTTTCCGCGTCGGTCTCGGCGGCAACGGCTTCGGTCGCGAGCGGAGCCGCAGTCGCGGCCGCCAGACCTGCGCCGGCGCCGAGCACGCGAAGAAATTCGCGACGGCCGACCGTCGTCTTGTCCTGTTGTTTCATCGCCGTCTCCCTCCGTAAATCCTAGGACGTCCCCCACGCCGATTCATGTCGGCAGCGCGAAGGCCTCATTCTCAATATCGACGAACACTCGCCCGAGCGTGCCGACCCGGCGGTAGAAATTCGCCGCCTCGGCTTGCTCGAGGTCCGCAAAAAAGCGTCCAAACCACGGCTTCATGTGTTTCTCGAACAGCTGCCGGTCGGAACCGGCCGCAGCCGGGAAGCGTCCACCCGCGAGCCCCGCCATCACCTCGCACAGGATCGCGACATGGTCCTCGGGCTCCGGAATGCCCTCGGCGCGGGCGAGCCCGAGTTCATTCAACTCCGCGCGCAGGCGCGCTAGCGGACGCTCGTGCAGGAACCCGGTCAGATAGTAAGAGCCGTAGGGTAGGAGTTCGCCGCGACCGAGCCCGATGAAGAGATCAAAATACTCGCGCTCGACCTTCTCGATCGTGGTGTTGCTGGCCGCTTCCGCGAGCGCGGCGTGGGCGAGCCCGAGCGGGGAAGCATCGGCACGCACCTCCGCGAGACGCCGCAGTAGATCCGCATCCGGAGCGCGCCCGAGCAGCACGGCAAGCAGCATGTATTCCTGTGCACGGGCGGAATCGGATTCGCTGACGTCAACGGACACGGGTTTGCCCTTGTCGTAGAGATCGGGCCGCAGCACCACGCGTTCGACTCCGGTCGCCGCTTCGACCTCGACGACTCGCTCGGCGGGAACGCGGTTCCAGTTCGAAATGGACGGCTGCGAAATACCAATTCGCCGAGCGAGTTCGCTTACCCCGCCGGCGACGCGGATGGCTTCGTTGAGTCCCTGGTCACGCATAAATTCGCAGTAACCTTTGTTCGAAATGGCTCAAAACAAGCGCTGTTGAGAGCTATTCTGAAAAAGCCTAGTGCCTATGCAGTTCGAGTCAATAGGTTCCGGCTATGGGGGATATAATTTTTTATGCTGGCAAAGCGCCGCCGTGGCCGCGTTTTGTGCGTGTAGACGGGGCATCGTTTGCCTCATTGTCCTGTTGCGCTGCGGCATCGTCCTCAACGCGTTCGGAAATAGTTGTTTGCTCCGCAGCAATTTTTGTTTCCGTTTCTCTGTCCTTGCCCACGGCTTGCTCATTCACAATGCGGTGAGAGGCGGGGTCGGCTTCGGCCTGCTGCGCCGATGCGCCCGTCTCGTCCGGGACGGACAGTGGCTTCGTGCCGGCTGCGAGAGATTGATCCGGGGATTTGTCGGCCGGACTTTTCTCTCCGAATATCTGAGCCACCATGCGCTTAAGGTCGCCGGTCGGCGGCGAAAGGTCGAACCCCGGCACGCCCGGTGCGGTGAAGTCCCAGGCGTTCTCCGAAAGTCCGATATAGTCACGAATGGCCGGATCGGCGACCCAGACGCGGCGCAGCGCGGCGCAGGTCAGTTCCGCCGGCACGCCCGGCGCGAGAAACGGCCGGATGTCGGTGGTCGCGGTGATCGCCTCGATCGGCGGCAGCTTCGAAAGATCGAACGCGGGCGTGGCGGCATCGCCCTTGGGGACGGCAGCCACGCGACTTGTTTCTTTATCTTTATCCTCGCCTTGTGCCCGCTCGCCTTGCGTTGGCGCGGCCGCTTCATCGTGCTTCGGCTCGAGTCCGGAGTCGTCCTTGGCTGCGTCCTGTTTGCGGCGCGACCAGCGGGTAAGGAATCCTTCCTGGTCGTTCATTTCTTGTTTTCCGGAATCACCGACCGTCTGCCGAGCGCCTCGGTATCGGGGCGGTCACGCTTGCGCTTGAAGAATACTCGTTCGACATGGTGCACAGTGACGAAGGATGCGACCTCATCGGCGATCTGATCCGGCATCGGCACGGGCTCGACCAGGTTGGTGCCGGTCTCGGTCAGGGCTTCGCCCTCGGCGGTATCCGCCGTCACTGCCACAATCTCATAGGGCGGCTCGCTTTCGGTCGGCCGCAGCGCTACCCACAAGAAGGGCGAATCCGACATCAGGTTATCCCGATACTGGGTGGTGTCCGATGGATAAAGTTCGACCTCGGCCGCGCCGACATAGAACAGGGCGCGTCCTCCCTCCTCCGAGAGCTTCGTCCAGGGTTCGGTGTCCGGTACGCCGGCGAGCACCGCCACCGGACGCCAGACTTGATCGATCCACGGGTTATCAGTCAGCCGCCGCTCGACCACGACGCCGACCGGAATGCTCTTGAGCGGTCTGACAATGCTCAACTCACCGCCTCCAAATGCCGGACCGGCAGGCCAGTCACGAGGTTCTGCGGCTTCATGCGCAATACCTTCTCGGGCGTTGTGGCCAGAATGAGATAGACCGGCTCGCCCTTGACCGCTTCGGCCGCGACCGCGGGATCGCGGAATGTCAGCCGATAAAGTGCCGCGACCCGCGCGTTCGTCGCCTGGTCGAACTCATCGCCGTTCCACAAGAGATCGCCGATCCGAGTGCCCTCGGCGTCGAGCCCGATGTACCAGGTAAGCTTGGCATCGCGCAATTCGACCAGCGGCTCGGCGTCCACTTCGATGGCGAGGAGATGCTTGACCCAGCGTTCGATCACGCGCGCGAGCGCGGCATGGCCGCGGCGTCCGGCGGTAAGATCGAGCGCCATGTCGTAGCGGTCGCTGCGCTCGAAATAGCTTTGCGCGTTCTCCTCGCCGAGTACATCGATCTCGGTCGAAGCCTCCAGGCCGAGCATGGAGACGAGCGGTGAAACCATGCCCGGGTTGGTGCCCGCGATCGCCTCTTCGTCGGCCGCGAGCAGCGAGCCTTCGTGGCTGGTGATGCGCTGCGGCCGGAACAACAGCTCGCCGGCGCGCAGGATGAACGGGTCATCGCATGGATCGAGCGCATTGCGCAGGATCACGTGAACGAGCTGGTTGAGAAAGAGCGGCGGGGTGCGCCCCACGCCCTGGCGCGCGAGCGCGAGATAGGCCGCCTCCAACGTCGGATGGCGCAGGAGATGGTCGCGGAAGCCGATCATCAAGGTCCAGTTCTCGCGCGCATCGGCATCGGCGATCGAGGCGATCGCGTCGGCGCCGATCTCCCGCCGTGGGTCGTTCATCAGTGCCGCGTGCAATGTTTTCTCGACCACACAGGCCTCCGGCGGCGGCGCGAGTTCGGGCCGGGCGAGATAGACTTTCAGGAACTCATCGCTCACGAGCAGCCCGCCGCGCTCATCGCGGTCCAAGAGATGATGTCCGCAAGAAAGCCAGAAGTCCTTCATTTGCGCTTCTCTTCGACGAGCCCCAGGAGATCGACCTTGTCCGCGGGCGTCTCGTCCTCGCCCTCGACCTCGAGGAAGGCGAAGGCGCGCAGCGGCTTCGGCCCGTCCTTCGGACGCAGGGTGCGGAAGGCTTCGCGGATCGCGCCGTCTTCAAAGACGCGATGTACGGCAATCAGCGTGTCGGCGGGATGGTCCGAAAGCGAGGCGGCGAAGGCAACTTCTTCTTCCGCCGCCTTGCGCGCGGTCGCAAGATCAGGCGCGCCGAAGCGCTCCACCAGACGCCCGGCGAGCGTCTCTACCACCGCCGCACGATCCTCCTCCTTCGCCTCGACGATCTGCACCAGCGTCGACCAGCCAAACGAAGCGACACCGAGGAAGCCCGAGCGAAAGGCAGCGCGCGCCTTGCCCGCAAGCTGGTCAGGATCGGCGTCCCAGAACCGAAAGGCGCCGGAGACCGCCCACTCGCCGGGCTCGGCCGCATGCTCGAACACGAAGCGATCCGACGGATCGAGCCGGATGGTACGCAACAGCTTCATAGCAATGGAACCTTGCTCTCCGGATCGAACCAGGCGAGCTTTTTGAGCGCCGGGACCAATTGGCGCTTCTCCACCGCGAGCTTGCCCTTGCGCCGGGTCAGAAGATCGCCGACGCCGTCGATCGAGCGTTGCACCGGTTCATCGGCCGGCAGGCGCGTGAGATAGGATTCCGCCACGATGCCGAAGCCCTGGTCCTGCCAGGCGTCGATCAAGACCATGAGATGGCGCGCGAAGGATTCCACCAGCCGGCCGGGTCCAAGGTTTTCGAATCCTTCTTCCTCGAGCGCGGTCGCGTGCGGGCGCAGGCCCGGTTCGCCGGCTTCCATGATCGCGGTGCGCACCATGGCCCCGAACACGAGCCAGGGCGGCGGCGCCTTCTCGTCGGCGCCTTGCGGCCAGCCGAGGCGCCCGCCACCCACCAGCGCGCCCTGGACGAAGATCGCATCCGGCCATTCGAAATTGATCAGCGTTTCGGGCGGGGCGTGACCCGCGAGCGCGTCGGCGAGCGCCGCTTGACCCGCATAGAACGCGCGGCGGGCGTTGGCGAGCGGCTCCTCCGGCTCTAACACCACCGCAAACTCCACCCGATCGAAGCGGCGCGCCCACACCAGCGTTCCGGCGCCTTCCTTGGCCGCGATGCGGGTGGCGTGAT
>JAUSIF010000042.1 GCA_030648135.1 Xanthobacteraceae bacterium | reverse complement strand
AGGTGACGATGCGGAACCGCTCCGGCTTGCCCGAGACCGCCTGGTATTTGCGCGCCATTTTGATCGCGCATTCCATCGCCTCGGCACCGGAATTGGCGAAGAACACCGTGTCGGCGAAACTCGCCTGCACCAGCCGCGCGGCCAGCCGCTCGGCCTCGGGAATGCGAAACAGGTTGGAGACGTGCCAGAGCTTCTTCGCCTGCGCGGTCAGCGCCGCGACCAGCTTGGGATGGGCGTGGCCGAGCGCATTGACCGCGACCCCGCCGGCGAAATCGAGGTAGCGCTTGCCCTCGGTCGAGATGAGCCAGGCGCCCTCGCCGTGCTCGAAGGCGAGGTCCGCCCTGGCATAGGTGGGCAATAGCGGCGCGATCAAAGTCGTCTCCCAAAAAGCGGTTTCGGCACGCCCGGACGGCGGAACGCAAGCGAGCAGGGCAAACCGGGATTATCGCTCCATCTTGTCCGGTTCGGGCGCCGCGGCATAGCCGGCGGGCCAAAAGCCCCGAAATGAAAGGTGCCGCCCGGCTCGCGAGCGGCACTTTGGTCAATCTATGGGAGCGGGCCGGCCTGTCAACTCGCCCCCGGCTGGGGAAAACCCCGGAAAAATCGCTAGTTCTTGGGGACAACAGCCCTGATTTCATCGGAGCGTCTTGCGGACTCTTGTCGGCGCGAGTCTGCTTATAGTAGTTTTTCTGTCACAGACTACGACATCTCGTGCGGCGGGCTTAGTCCCTTTCAGCGTGAAGGTCAGGACGGCCGGAGCGGTTAGAACCCGATTCCGGAGCGCGAGGAGGGATTCCGCCCACGGGCGCGGCCAGGTCCAGCAGAGGAGGGTCGGCGCATGGGTTGGACGGACGAACGGGTGGAGATGCTGAAAAAGCTCTGGACCGACGGTTTGTCGGCCAGCCAGATCGCCGCCCAGCTGGGCGGGGTCACGCGCAACGCGGTGATCGGCAAGGTCCACCGCCTCGGCCTGTCGGGACGGGCGAAATCGCCCTCCTCCATGGGGCCGCGGGTGCGCAAGCCGCGCGCCTCCCATTCGATGCGGCCGCGCATGCGCTTCCACGGCAATACCGCGCTGCTTCCATCGATGTCGCCGGAGCTCGATCCCGACTACGACCCGCTCGCCAATATCGTGCCGATGGGGCCCAGGGTGTCGATTCTGGAACTCACCGAGGCCACCTGCCGCTGGCCGATCGGCGATCCGGGTGCGGACGACTTTTGTTATTGCGGCTCGCAGACCAAGGCCGAGCTGCCCTATTGCCCCTATCATGCCCGCGTCGCCTATCAGCCGCTCGCCGAACGGCGCCGGCAGCGGCAGGCCATGCGCGGCTAGGGTCCGGACCCATAAATGGTCGCGTTCAGGGGATCCAACGCGAACGGCTGCCCAGAACAGTGTCAGCGGATCACCTGCCGGCGCAGCAGGTTCGAACAGCGCAGGCGGTATGAAGTCTTCCCCGAGGCGCGGTTCAATGTTCCGGCTTTCGACTCCCAGGATCCGCGGAGGGTGATCTGACGGTTCGCAACATCGAGTGCGACCCGTCATGCCCGAGACGGTGACGCCAGGCCGAGGGCGGCACCCCCACCATTTTCTTGAAAGCGCGGCTGAAAGCCGCCTCGGATCCGTAGCCGACTTCGGCGGCAACGGCTGCCATATTGGCCCTGCCACTGCTCAGAAGCCCCGAAGCGACCTGCATCCGCCAATTGGCGAGATACTGCATCGGCGGCATGCCGACGAGATCGGCGAAACGCTCCGCCAGTACCGAGCGCGATAGTCCCACGTCCCTGGCCAGTTCCTCGATCGTCCAGTTCCGCGCTGGACTTGCGTGCATCAGCGACAAGGCCTTGCCGACGAATGGGTCGCGCAGACCCGCCAGCCACCCGGCCTGTTCTGGCGGCAAGGCCTCCAGATGCCGGCGAACCACCTCGATGAACATGAGCTCGCTCAGTTTGGCCAGCACGCTTTCGCCGCCGGCGCGCTTGTTCGCCGACTCGATCATCGCCGCACGGATGAACTGTCCAAGCCAGCTTGCGTCGCTGCCCTGCTTGGCCCTGGCCCTGATGACCGGCGGCAGATTGGCGAGAAGCGGATTGAACGGCCGTGCATCGCAGGCCAGGAAGCCGCAGACGATTTTGGCCGAGGCCGCTCCGTCGCCGCCATAGTTGATGAAGAATGGCAATTGGCTGCCGGCAAAGCCCTCCAGCTTGTCCGCTGCGCCGGGATCGGCGCGCATGCCGGGACTGCTCGACAGGACATGCGGATCGCCTCTGGTGAAGACGATGACTTCGCCGGCTTCGATCGCGATCGGCTCTTCGCCGATGATATTCGCAAAGCAGCGGCCTTCGGTGATCACATGATACGCGATCAGATGCTCGGCGCCCGGCAGGATCTTCGGCAAGATCATTTCCCGCGGCGGCTGCTCGGCGACCCACGGTTCCTTGGCCACGACGTCAAAGAACGTCGCGCCGGTCAGCCGCACCGTTTTCAAGACATCCGATAAAACGTCCGCTGCCATTCGGTCTCCGCCTGATGCCCAGGCATGTGATCCGGACGCCTTATCAAGAAACGTAGGATTTCCGACGCCGTGTCAAGTCTTGCGGACGCCGGATCATTCGCACGCACCATGACAAAGCCTAGGAAAACCCCGTCGTCAAATCGAACGAGGAAGGAACAGAACAATGAACATTCAAACAGCCATCCCGGCCACCATTGATTTCGCCGCGATCAAGGGCCGCCAGCAGGTCGCCTGGGGCTCCGGCGACTACGCCATCATCGGCACCACGTTGCAGATCGTCGGCGAATCGCTGTGCGAGGCTGTCGATCTGCGCAGCAACCAGCGCGTCCTCGATGTCGCCGCCGGAAACGGCAATGCGACGCTCGCCGCCGCCCGCCGCTTCGCCGACGTCGTGTCGACGGACTACGTCCGCTCACTTCTCGACCGCGGCCGCGAGCGCGCCGATGCCGAGCGCCTTACTGTCGCGTTCCAGGAAGCCGATGCGGAAGCTCTTCCCTTCGCGGATAACAGCTTCGATGTCGTTCTTTCGACCTTCGGCGTCATGTTCACGCCAAATCACGAGCAGGCCAGAAGCGAACTGAAGCGCGTCTGCCGTCCGGGCGGCAAGATCGGCCTCGCCAATTGGACGCCGGAGGGCTTCATCGGCCAGCTGTTCAAGACCATCGGCAAATACGTTCCGCCGGCGCCCGGCATGCAGTCGCCGGCGCTGTGGGGCAACAAGGCGCATCTCGACACCCTGTTCGGTTCGAAGGCGGCCGTCGCGGTGACGAGCAAGCACTTTGCGTTCCGCTACAAGTCACCCCAGCATTGGGTCGAGATTTTCCGCACCTACTACGGCCCGGTCTTGAAGGCGTTCGCGGCGATCGATCCGAAGGCACGCGAGGCGCTGGAGGCCGATATCTACGCGCTGCTCGACAAATTCAACGTCGCCAAGGACGGCACGCTGGTCGCCCCCAGCGAATATCTCGAAGTCGTCGTCACCAAAAAGAGATGATCACGGATGTTTCGGGCGCGGCGGGCACGCCGCGTCCGCTCTCCGTCGGCCAAGGCATCATCGCATCAAGTCGAAACTAAATTAAGGGTTAGGACCATGAAACGCTATGTGATTGAACGTGACATTCCGGGTGTTGGCAATCTGAATAGTGCGCAGCTCAAGGATCTTGCCGCGACCTCCAACACTGCGCTTGCGGCGCTTTCCGGGAAAGTGCAGTGGGTGCATTCATACGTCGCGGATGACAAGACCTTCTGCATCTATCTTGCTGATAGCGAAGCGTTGGTTCGTGAGCACTCCCGGCTCGCCGGTTTTCCGGTGACTAAGATCACCGAAGCGCGCACCGTCATCGATCCAATGACCGCGTTTTCCTGAGTGAGCCGCGCCGCCGTCTGCCTCGTCGCCACGGTCAGCTACAGGTTATGAGTCCGGACCCTAAGTCGACAGCGCGACCTCAGCCCGCTTCGGCAAAGCGCTCGTTGAAGCTATAGCCCGAGCCGCGCACGGTGCGGATCGGATCGGCCTCGCGGCCGCGGCTCAACGCCTTGCGCAGGCGGCCGACATGGACGTCGACGGTGCGCTCGTCGACATAGGCCTCGCGGCCCCAGACGTTGTCCAATAGCTGTTCGCGCGAGAACACGCGGCCCGGGCTCAGCATCAGGAATTCGAGCAGGCGGAACTCGGTCGGCCCGAGATTGAGCTCGCGGCCGGCGCGATGCACCCGCTTCTTCTCGCGGTCGAGTTCGATGTCGCCGGCCTTCAAGAGCGCGGCCAGCTGTTCGGGCTTGGCGCGGCGCAACAGCGCATGGATGCGCGCGATCAACTCGGGCACCGAGAACGGCTTCACCCCATAGTCGTCGGCGCCGGTGGCGAGTCCGCGCACGCGTTCGGTCTCCTCGCCGCGCGCGGTCAGCATCAAAATCGGCAGGCTCTTGGTCTCCGGGCGCGCCCGCAGCCGGCGGCAGATTTCGATGCCGGAGGCGCCGGGCAGCATCCAGTCGAGGATGACGAGATCGGGCGGATTTTCCCGGACCCGCGTCTCCACCTCGTCGCCGCGTTCGACGATTTCCACCTCGAAGCCCTCGTTCTCGAGGTTGTAGCGCAGGAGCAGCGCCAGGGCTTGCTCGTCTTCGACGATCAGAATGTGCGGCTTCATGGCGTCGGTGCGCCGGGCACACGGCCCGTGTCAGCGCTTCAAGCTAACCTTGGTGAAGCTGGTGCTATCGGATTTCGGGCGCTCGTCGGTGAGCGGCTCGCCGACCACGAGATAATAGATGGTCTCGGCGATGTTGGTGGCATGATCGCCGATGCGCTCGATGTTCTTGGCGGCGAACAGCAAGTGCGTGCAGAGCGTGATGTGGCGCGGGTCTTCCATCATGTAAGTGAGCAGCTCGCGGAACAGCGAGGTGTACATGGCGTCGACCTCGCCATCGCGCTTCCACACCGCCAGCGCCTGTTGCTTGTCGCGCGCGCCATAGGCGTCGAGCACTTCTTTCAATTGCTCGAGCACGATGTCGGCCATGTGCTTGACGCCGCGCAGCTGTTTCTGGGCGTGGAAGTCGGCTTCGAGCGCGAGCACGCGTTTGGCGATGCTTTTCGCGTGATCGCCGACGCGCTCCAGATCGTTGACCATGCGCAGCGCCGAGACGAGCTCGCGCAGATCGACCGCCATCGGCTGGCGGCGGGCGATGATCGAGATGGCGTCGTCCTCGATCTCGCGCTGAAGCGCATCGATGGTCTTGTCTTCCGCGATCACGCGCTCGGCGAGCGTGGCGTCGCGCTTCATCAATGCGTCGATGGATTGGGCGACCAGCCGCTCGGCGCGGCCGCCCATTTCGGCGACCTTGCGGCCAAGCTCCTTGAGCTCGTTTTCGAAGGCGGTGACGATGTGTTCGGTCATGCTTGCGGTCCTTCTGGCGCGGCCATCAGCCGAAGCGGCCGGTGATATAGTCGAGCGTGCGGCGGTCCTTCGGATTGGTGAAGATCATATTGGTCTGCCCGGCTTCGACCAATTCGCCCAAATAGAGAAACGCGGCGAAGTCGGCGCTGCGGGCCGCCTGCTGCATGTTGTGGGTGACCATGACGATGGTGAATTCCTGCTTCAGCTCGTCGATCAGATCCTCGATCTTGGCGGTGGCGATCGGATCGAGCGCCGAGGTCGGCTCGTCGAACAGGATCACCTCGGGCTTCACCGCGATGGTACGGGCGATGCAGAGCCGCTGCTGTTGCCCGCCGGAGAGGCCGAGCGCCGAGGTGCGCAGGCGATCCTTCACCTCGTCCCAGAGTGCCGCCTTGCCCAGGCTCCATTCGACGGTGTCGTCCATCTCCGCGCGGGTGAGCCGCTCATACAGGCGCACGCCGAAGGCGATGTTCTCGTAGATCGTCATCGGGAACGGCGTCGGCTTCTGAAACACCATGCCGACGCGCGCGCGCAGGAGATGCACGTCCTGGGCGGATCCGAGAATGCTCTTGCCATCGAGCAAAACCTCGCCCTCGGCCCGCTGGTTGGGATAAAGCTCGTAGATGCGGTTGAGCACGCGCAGAAGCGTCGATTTTCCGCAGCCGGACGGGCCGATCAAGGCGGTGACCTTCTGCTCGGCAAGCGACAAATCGATGTGCTTCAGCGCCTGGTTCTCGCCGTAGAAGAACGACAGGCCCTGGATCGAGATTTTTT
>JAUSIF010000039.1 GCA_030648135.1 Xanthobacteraceae bacterium | reverse complement strand
TTTCGCATCGACGAACGCTTCGAAGAAGCGGAACGCATCGAGCGCCTGCTGCGCTCGCCGGAGGTCGCCCGCGATCTCGCCAAAGACGACGATGAAGGTTCGCGATGAGCCAAATGCGATCCGAAAAGTGCGACGTTCACGGCTGGATCGCGCTCGACAAGCAAGTGGGCCAAACCTCGACCGCAGCGGTCACGGCGGTGAAGCGGCTTTACCGCGCCAAAAAGGCGGGCCATGCCGGGACGCTCGATCCGCTCGCTTCCGGGGTGCTTCCAATCGCGTTGGGCGAGGCGACCAAAACCGTTCCCTTCGTGATGGAGGGCCGCAAGGTCTATCGCTTCAGCGTGCGCTGGGGGATCGAGACTGACACGGACGACGCCGACGGCCGTCCCCTCGAGACATCCCCCGACCGGCCCTCGCCCGAAGCGGTACGCGCAGCACTTCCCAACTTCACCGGAACGATCGAGCAGGTGCCGCCGCGCTTCTCGGCGCTCAAGATCGACGGCGAGCGTGCCTATGACCTAGCCCGCGAAGGCGAAGAGGTCGTGCTTTCGCCGCGTCCAGTCGAGGTTCATCGCCTCGCCTTGGTCGATATCCCCGACAGCGACCACGCCGTGTTCGAGGCCGAATGCGGCAAGGGCACCTATGTGCGCGCGCTTGCCCGCGACCTCGGACGGCGGCTCGGCTGCCTCGGCCACGTGAATGAGTTGCGGCGCATGCGGGTCGGCCCGTTCGAAGCGGCCGGTTCGATCACGCTCAACGAGCTCGCGCGGCTTGGCGAATCGGGCGGCAAGGAGGCTCTTGCCCGGGTACTGAAACCGATCGAGGCGGGGCTCGACGCCTTGCCGGCGCTCTCGGTGAGCCGGGCGGAGGCACAGCGTCTCGTGCTCGGTCAGTCGGTTCTCCTGCGCGGACGCGACGCGCCGCTCATCGAGGGGCTGGTATCGGTCTCGGCGCAAGGGGCGCTGGTGGCGCTCGCCGAGGTCGAGCAGGGCGCGCTCAAGCCCCGGCGAATCTTCAATTTACCGCGCTGAAGCCGATTTTGGGTCGCTTTGAGCGGCCGCCAGATATTCCGCTGGCGCGGCGCGCGAATAGCGTTATATTGCACTGCATTGCGCGGGCCTCTCGCCCGCGCGCCGTTTATGACGACCCGGCTGGACGACATCCTGGCCTGGGCCGCATGACCCGAACCCGAAAAACGAACGCAAAAAGAAGGAACCTCACGATGTCGGTTGCAGCCGAGCGCAAGCAGGCGCTCGTCAAGGAATATGCCACCAAGAATGGCGACACCGGTTCGCCCGAGGTGCAGGTCGCGATCCTGTCCGAACGGATCAACAACTTGACCGCGCACTTCAAGACCCACGTCAAGGACAACCATTCGCGGCGCGGCTTGTTGAAGATGGTCGCGCAGCGGCGCAGCCTCCTCGATTATCTGAAGTCGAAGGACGAGACACGCTATCAGAAATTGATTGAGCGGCTCGACATTCGCCGCTGAAATCCGAATTCCGCGCGGGTCCACTCGACCACGCGCGGTCGACCAGCGGCGGCGCCGCCGTCGCACAACCAACGGAAGAAACGAAGGCCATGGCAGGATCGCCGGATGCTCCCCGAAAAGCGCGCGCGTTCGCCGCGCGGGCGAGCGTCTCGCCGTCTTGCCCATGGCTTTCCTTCTCCGCAAGCCATGGATCATCAAGATGTTCGACATTCATCGCGAGGAGATCGACTGGGGAGGCAGGCGCCTCGTCCTAGAAACCGGCAAGCTCGCGCGCCAAGCTGACGGCGCGGTGCTCGCGACCTACGGAGAGACGACGGTGCTTGCCACCGTCGTATCGGCGAAGGAACCGAAGGCCGGCCTCGATTTTCTCCCCCTCACGGTCCACTACCAGGAAAAATTCTACGCTGCGGGGCGTATCCCCGGCGGCTATTTCAAGCGCGAAGGGCGCCCGACCGAGCGCGAGACGCTGATCTCGCGCCTGATCGACCGGCCGATCCGGCCGCTGTTCGCGGAAGGCTGGCGCTGCGATACCCAGATCATCGTGACCGTGCTCTCGCACGATCTCGAGAACGATCCCGACGTGGCGGCGCTGGCCGCCGCCTCCGCCGCGCTCACGCTTTCGGGCGCGCCGTTCAAGGGACCGATCGGCGCCGCCCGCGTCGGCTTCGTCAACAACGAATATGTGCTCAATCCGCAGATCGACGAGATGCAGGAATCGAGCCTCGATCTCGTCGTCGCCGGCACCGGCGATGCAGTGCTGATGGTCGAGTCAGAGGCGAAGGAGCTGCCCGAGGAAGTAATGCTCGGCGCGGTCATGTTCGGCCACCGTCACTTCCAGCCGGTGATCGACATGATCATCCGGCTGGCGGAGAAAGCGGCGAAGGAGCCGCGCGCGCTCGCCGAGATCGATAACGCGGCGATCGAGGGCAAGATTCGTTCGCTGGTCGAAGCCGACCTGCGCGCGGCCTATGCGATCAAGGCGAAGCAGGAGCGCCATGCGGCGATCGATTTGATCAAGACCAAAGTGAAAGAATCCTTCGCGGCCGAATATGAAGGCAAGGAGGATGCGCCGGCGCCGCAGCACGTGGCGGCCGTATTCAAGGAGCACGAGGCGAAGATCGTGCGCTCTACCATCCTGGAGACCGGGCGGCGCATCGACGGGCGCGATGGCAAGACGATCCGGCCGATTGAGGCCCAGGTCGGCTTGTTGCCGCGTACCCACGGCTCGGCGGTCTTCACCCGCGGAGAAACCCAGGCGCTTGTGGTTGCGACCCTGGGAACCGGCGAGGACGAGCAATGGATCGATGCCCTGTTCGGGACCTACAAGGAAACCTTTCTCCTGCATTATAATTTTCCACCGTTCTCGGTCGGCGAAACCGGCCGTATGATGGGACCGGGACGCCGCGAAATCGGTCACGGCAAGCTCGCCTGGCGAGCGATCCGTCCGATCCTGCCGCCGAGCCACGAGTTCCCCTATACGCTCCGCATCGTCTCCGAGATTCTCGAATCGAACGGATCATCCTCGATGGCGACGGTATGCGGCGCCTCGCTCGCACTGATGGATGCGGGCGTGCCGTTGCGCCGGCCGGTCGCCGGCATCGCCATGGGCCTCATCCTCGAGGGCAAGAAATACGCCGTGCTCTCCGACATTCTCGGCGACGAGGACCATCTCGGCGACATGGACTTCAAGGTGGCGGGTACCGAAAAAGGCATCACCGCCTTGCAGATGGACATCAAGATCTCCGGCATCACCGAGGAGATTATGCGCGTCGCCCTCACCCAGGCGAAGGACGGCCGCATCCACATTCTCGGCGAGATGGCGAAGGCGATCACCGCCGCGCGGCCGGAGCTTGGCGAACATGCCCCGCGCATCGAGGTAATCCAG
>JAUSIF010000035.1 GCA_030648135.1 Xanthobacteraceae bacterium | reverse complement strand
AAACTGGTGGCGGCGGCATCCCCGAAGGTCCCGAGCCGGCGGCCCTTGTAGCTCGCACCGAAGGCCTGCGCCGCGTCGTCGAGCACGAACAGCCCTTCGCTCTGCGCGATCTCCGCGATCGCATCGTGGTCGGCCGGCAGGCCGAAGAGATCGACGGGGATGACGGCCTTGGGTTTCAGCCCGAGCTTGTTCGCGCTCGCGATCGCGCGCTGCAAGCTTGCCGCGTCGAGATTGAAGGTCGCCTCCTCCACATCGACGAAGACCGGGGTGGCGCCAGCGTGCGCCACCACTTCCGGGGTGGCGGCGAAGGTGAAAGAGGGACAGAACACCGCGTCGCCCGCGCCGATCCCCTTCGCCATCAGCACCAATGAGAGCGCATCGGTGCCGCTCGAGCACGAGATCGCATGGCGGGTACCGCAGAATTGGGCGAGCTTGGCTTCGAGCTCGCCGACCTCGGGGCCCAGGATGAACTGACAATGGGCCATGACGCGCGCGACCGCTTCGTCGACCGCGCTACCGAGACGGCGGCGTTGCGCGCCCACGTCGATGAACGGGATCGGCTTCGGCTCGAGACGGGCGTGCTGGTTCATCGGCCTGGTCGAGGGTTCCGGTAGTGGCGACAAGCTCAACCGGCGACCCGGCGCACCGGCTTGCGGGCGGCGGCTGCATGGGTGCCGTTTAGGCAGCGGATGGCGATCTCAAGACTCGCGACTCCCTCCTCGCCGCTGACGGCGGCGGCGCCATCCTTCCGAATCGCATCGAGGAAGGCGACGAGCTCCGAGCGCAACGGCTCGGCATGGCCGACCGAGAGGTGCCGCATCGAATAGCTGCCGTCCTCCTGGAAGCCGAAGCATTCGGTCACCTGCCGGGTCAACAGGTCTGCGATGATGTATTTGTCGCGCGTCGCGACGTGCACCGTGCGCGCCTTGAACGGCGTGAGCCAGTTGGTATTGATATGGGCGAGCACGCCCGAGGCGGTGCGGAATTGCAGGAGCGCGATATCCTCGCGCTCCGCGCGCACGTTGGAGAGCTGCGGCTGCACCTCGACGATATCGGATCCCGTGAACCAGCGGATCAGATCGATGTCGTGCACGGCGAGGTCGATGACGACGCCGACGTTCGACATGCGCGGCGGGAACGGCCCGACCCGGGTAATGGCAATCGAAAGAATATCCTCGCCTTCGAGCGCCTGTTTGAGCGCCTGCACCGAGGGATTGAACCGTTCCACATGGCCGACCATCAGAGTCACGCCGGCATGGCGGGCGGCGGCGACGATGGCGCGGCCTTCATCGACCGAGGTAGCGATCGGCTTCTCCACCAGCGCATGGATGCCGGCCGCGATGCAGTCGAGCGCGATCGCATGGTGAAGATGGGTGGGTGCCGCGATCACCGCCGCGTCGATGCCGAGGCCGATGAGGGTCTTGTGGTCGGCGACCGCCTGGCAGCCGAGCGCCTTGGCGATCCTGAGGGCCTGGCCGCGGTCGGGCTCGGCGAGGCCGACCAACTCGACATTGGGCAGTTCGGCCAGCACGCGGGCGTGGTTTGCGCCCATCACGCCGACGCCGATGACGCCGACCCGTACGTGATCGAGCTTTCGCGCGTTCCCGCGCTGCGCCACTGCCGGCATGATGGAATTGAGACCCCTCACCAACTCCGTTTTCCCTAGCATGCCGCGCCGATGGAGGCGACAGGCCCCGGTTGAGGACCCAGTTCACAAAAGATGTCAATGAGTTGCAGGGTCGCCGGGGGCTATTCCGCCGCCGTGCGCCGCGCTCCCGTGACCCGCAGCGAGAGCCCGGCGGCCTGCGTGTCGTCGTAGAAGGCCTTGACCCCGTCGAGCGAAAGTTGCTCGGCGGTCTTGCAGCCGAGCTTTGGCAGCTTCTTCAAGATGTCGGCCGGGGCGGTGATGATGTGGGCGCCCATCTGGTCCGCCTCGATCACGTTCCACACTTCGCGAGTCGAGGCCCAGATCACCTCGACGTTCTTGGTCTTGCGCGCCTCGGCGACCGCGGTCTCCACCAGCGGCCGGTAGTCGATGCCGAGGTCGGCGAGCCGCCCGGCGAAAACCGAAACGCAGCCCCCCGCCCCCTTGGCGAGCGCCGCGGTCGCGCGCCTGGCCTGGTCGAGGGTGGTGACCACGGTGACGTTGATCCTCACGCCCTCGCCCGAAAGCATGCGGATCGCCTCGATCACCGGCTCGCCGCGGGTGTTGAGCACCGGCAGCTTCACATGCACGTTCTTGCCCCAGGTGGTGATGAGGCGCGCCTGCGCGATCATTTCCTCGATATCGTCGGAAATGACCTCGAAGGAGATGTGCTTGTCGGGCACGGCGGCGGTGAGTTCGCGCGCATAGGCCTCGTAGTCCTTCACCCCCGCCTTCTTCAACAACGACGGATTGGTGGTGAAGCCGGCGATGTACTTCAGCTTCGCCATTTCGACGATCTGCGCCTTGTCGGCGCCGTCGGTGAAAAGCTTGATCTTGAGCGAGGCGAGCGTCGTTGCCATGGCAATCCCAAAGGGTGAGACTCAATTCTGTCAGCTTGCGTTTGGCCCGGCAACCCGGCTATGCGGGCGCGCCACCTCCGTCAAGCCCCGCGCGCGCGAAATGACCGAAATTCTGTTCATCAAGACCTCCTCGATGGGCGACGTGCTCCATCACCTGCCGGCGGTCACCGATGCGCGCCGCCATTTCCCGCAGGCGCGCCTCAGCTGGGTGGTGGAAGAGACCTATGCGCCGCTGGTGGGGCTGCATCCCGCGGTCGATGAAATCATCCCCATCGGCGTACGCCACTGGCGCCGATTTTTGAACAGTTGGGAAACTTGGCGCAAACTTGGTGAATCCGTGCGCAAGCTGCGCGCGCGCCGCTACGATGCGGTGATCGATACCCAAGGCCTCTTCCGCACCGGAATCCTGGCGAAG
>JAUSIF010000023.1 GCA_030648135.1 Xanthobacteraceae bacterium | reverse complement strand
CTTCGCCGCGAAACTCGGTTGTCCGACGCCGCTGTTCAATGCGACCAAGCCGGTCTATGCGGCGGCATTGTCGAACGGCCATGAAGCCGACGATACCGCGTCCGTTTGCGCTGTACTCGAGAAAATGGCCGGCCTGAAACGTGCATCCTCGAAATAGACGAGGCCAGACTCCGTCACCCGCGCAGAAAATCGAGTACGGCAATCTCCGCCATCACCGCCTGCGGAGTCCGGTGATGCTCGGCTTTCATGCGTTCCTCGGGCGTGCGTAGCGCCGGCTGCAAATAGATTCCGAGGTCGCGCCCGCGCGCGACAATGCGCCGGTTGATGTCCATGCGGGAGCGCTCAAAGCGCCGCAGCGCGGTTTGCACATTGCCGCCGGCATCTAGCGCTGCCACCAGCGCCGATGCGTCCTCGGCTGCTTTGGTGACGCCGGCAGCGACGTGCGGTCTGCCAAGGAATGCGGCATCCCCCATGAGCGCGACGCGTTCGATCGCCATCTGGCTCGTTTCGAAGTCGTAGATCGGCTGCAAGAACGGCTGCGGCGCGAGATTCACCGCCTCCTGCATTTGCGGCGGGAGCAATCGCTCCGCCGCAGCGTGGAGTTCGCGAATGATGTCCGCCCGCACCAGTGGAGGCGGAATGGAAAGGACGTGCGTATGTCCGGATTCGTCCGTTAACAGCCGCTTCAGCTCATTATTCTCGTCGGCTGGACGGTACCAGACGAAATTGTATCGCCGATGACCGATCCGCAGATCGTTGTCCGGGCCAGGGACAGGATAGCCAAGCATCTGTTCGCCGGGAGGAAGGCAGAAGACCAGCGAGTCGAAAATGTCTTTGCAGGTTGCGTCCGAAAGGGCGTTTTCGGCGACGAGCCCGCGCCAGGCGACATAGCCGGCATAGATCGGCCGCACATCGGGGAGAACCTCGGCCCGCACGGTCGAACGAAATCCGTCGGCGCCGATCAGCACATCACCTTCCGCGCGGCTGCCGTCGGAAAAATGCGCGACGACCCGGTCCCCGCACTCTTCGATATGCATCAATCCCTTGCCAAGATGGTAGCGCTCGGCCGGGAACGACTCCCGTAGCATGCGGAACACCCGGTCCCAGGAAGTGAGCGTCTGGCGGCAGTCGTATTCCGCGATCACCCGGCCAGACCGGTCGAGCGTCTTGCGACCGGGCACCTCGACCCCGAGGTCTGTAGTGGGGTCGAGACCGGCCGCCTCAAGCACCGCGCATAGTTCGGCATGGGTGACGATCCCGGCACCGCGACCGGTGAGCTCGACCTCCACCCGCTCGAAAATATCGGCGTCCCAACCTGCCTGCCGTAAGAGGACGGCGGCGAACAGGCCGCTCATCGAACCGCCGATGACGACGGCGCGGGCCTTTTCGGCATTGCGCGAAGCTGTAATTATCGCCATTTTTACCCGATCGATGTTTGCTATATTGTGCTGACTCTTAATGGAGGAAAGCCATGGCTTTGACCATGAGGGATAAAGCGACCGTTCGCGCCGAACATTCGACTTGGCCGCCCGAGATCGCCGCGGAATTAGAGCGCGAGCGCAAGCAGAACAACGGCTGTGTGGGTACCTATCTGCTCTCGGAGAACGAGCGGGTGCGGGTGTGGATCATCCGTCTGTTGCCGGGCGAGCGGATCGGCTTCCATCGGCATGTGCTCGACTATTTCTGGACGGCGGTCACCGGCGGACGCGGCCGGCAGCACGTGCATGACGGCACCACCGTCGAATATACCTACTATCCCGGCGAGACGCGGCACGAGACCTATGGACCGGGTCAGTTCAAAGTCCATGACCTCGAGAACCTCGGCGACAGTGAGATGATCTTCAACACAATTGAGTTCCTCGACAGCGCCAATAAGCCACTTCCGATTCCGGACAAAGTCCGCATGGTCGCCGAGGCTGCCGAGTGAACGAGCCGCAATTGCGGATTTCCGGCACGACCATTCGAGTTTGGCAGTAGCCGGCGGTGACGACGCGGGCTAGCCAGGCACGCACCCATCCTTCACACTGGCGCCCGGAGCGCTGGCCGCAGGCGCTTGCAGTTTAGTGCTCTCGGGAAAGCTTGCTCCGAAGAGCTGCGGAGAATTGAGAGCTTCGCCGTAGAGAAGCGAAGCCGCAGGAGAGGGCGAGGGGGCAAGGCATGAGCATTTCGTACGATCTCTGGATCAATGCGGTGATCGCGGGAATGCTGCTCGGCGGCTTCTATGCCGCCGTCACTTCGGGTATCTCGATCTCGTTTGGAATTCTCGACATCGTCAATATCGCCCATCCCGCCTTCATCATTCTCGGCTCGTACATTGCCTATATCGTCAACACGCGCCTCGGCTATGACCCGATCCTCACCAGCATCGTCGTGCTTCCGGCGTTCTATGTGCTGGGTGCGGCGGTTTATCAGGTTTACTACGTCTCATTCGAAAAACGCGGCCAGGAGGCCCTGCGCGGGCTGGCTTTCTTCTTCGGCCTTTTGTTCATCACCGAAGTCGCCCTCATTCTGGTGTTCGGCGTCGACTATCGCTACGTCGAGGCTCCCTACATCGGGCCCAGCTTGCACCTCGGAATCGCTGATTTTCCATTGCGCATGCTCATTCCCTGCCTGTTTTCGCTCGCAATGTTCTCAGCGTTGCAAATCTTCCTATCCCGCACATTCATGGGTCGAGCGATCATGGCGGTGGCACAAGACCAGGAAGCGCTCCGGCTCATGGCTATCGATCCGGTCCGTATCAAGCGCGTCGCTTTCGGCATCTCGATCGCGACCGCGTCAATGGCCGGTGCGTTCCTCATCATCATCCAGCCGGTTGAGCCGTCGATCGGGCGCGAATATATCGGCCGCGTCTTCGCGATCTGCGTGCTCGGCGGCATGGGAAGCCTTCCGGGAACTTTGATCGCGGCAATGTTACTCGGCATAGTCGAGAGCTTCACCTCGACCTTCTATGGGCCATCCTGGGCGCCAGCGGTGGCCTTCGGCTTCCTGCTGCTCACACTCGCCTTTCGTCCATCCGGAATCCTAGGGCGTTAGCCGTGCACAATTCGACTTTCTTCGTCGCCGCCGTCGCAGTCGCCGCCGCTGTCTTCGGCATCTCCACTTACATCGGAAACGACTACATCTACTTCGCGGGCTACGTCGTCCTGCAGTACATCGTGCTGGCGACGGCTTGGAATATTCTCGGCGGCTATTGTGGCTACGTGAATTTCGGTTCGGCAGCCTTCTTCGCCCTCGGCGCCTATAGCGCGGTTTTTGTTCACAAGTTCTACCCGCTGCCGATCCCCGCTTTGATCGTGATTGGCGGAATCGTCTCCGGAATCATTGGATTCGGGATGGGTTATCTCACGCTTCGCCTGCGCGGCGTATTCTTTGCAATCGCGACACTGGCGTTCGCGGTCGTGCTGCAGACCCTCATCATCAATTGGGATTATGTCGGCGGTTCGCGCGGTGCCTACATCATACGCCCGAGCGACTTTCCAGGGCTCGGAAGCTATATCGAATATCTCTATCTCATTATGCTGGCGCTCGCGGTGATCGCGGTGACTACGGCGCGGGTGATCGAGCGCTCGCGGTTAGGCTACGGTTTTGCGGCGATCCGCGACGATGAACTTGCTGCCGAAGCTGCCGGTGTGCCTACGCTCCGCCTCAAACTCCTCGCCACCTCGATTTCGGGCGCCCTCATGGGTATGGCCGGTGCGCCGTTTCCCTATTACATCGGCTATGTCGAGCCTGCCTCTACCTTCGGTCTTGCCTATGCGGTCAATTCGATCGCGATGCCGATGATCGGCGGCACTACCACCTGGATCGGCCCGCTGATCGGCGCAATCCTGCTCGGAACGCTGCAGCAGATCGCGACCGTGACCATCTCCTCGGTCGTCAATTTGCTGCTTGTCGGCGTCCTGCTTGTCGCCTTCGTGATCATCGCGCCAAACGGCATTGTTGGTCTGGTACAAGAGCGATTGCGCGCGAGGGGCAAGTGATGGCGAATGCATTGCTCGTAATCGAGAATCTGAGCAAGCGCTTCGGCGGCTTCGTTGCGCTCGAAGAAGTGAATCTATCCGTAACTCGGGGCGAGCGGCTCGGTCTCATCGGCCCTAACGGCTCGGGCAAGAGCACGCTTGTCAATTGCATCTGTGGCACGCTCACTAACGAATCGGGCACCGTGCAATTCGATGGCCAGCAGATGGATGGACTGCCGGCCCATCAACGCACCCGTGTCGGCCTTGCGCGCAGCTTCCAACTGCCGCGCCCGTTCCCCAGCTTGACGCTTCTCGACAATTTGCGCATTCCGCTGCTCTACACCGTGCAGGCCCGCTCGGGGCTGCTGCGTTCGTCTGGTGACGTGGACACGCGTTGTGCCGAGCTTCTGCAACTCGTCGGCCTTGACGGCAAGGCCAACCGCTGGCCAGGGGATCTCACACAGGTAGAAATGCGCAAACTCGAACTCGCCCGTGCAATAGCTGCCGAGCCGAAGCTCTTGATCGCCGACGAGGCGATGGCCGGTCTCTCCCACACGGAAATCGAGGACATATTGAAATTGTTGGCCCGGCTCAACGAGCAGGGCATCACCATCATTCTCATCGAGCACATCATGCGCGCCGTGATGAGCTTCTCACAGCGGCTGGTCGTTCTCGTCTCCGGCCGGAAGATCGCGGACGGCCCGCCGGATCAGGTCGTGCGCGACCCCGAAGTGGAGAGGGCGTATCTTGGCCAATAGTATATCCATCCAGGGTATTCATGCGGCTTACGGATCCGTGCGCGTGCTCGAAGACATCTCGCTCAATGTGAAATCCGGCGAGACGGTCGTGCTTTTGGGCACCAACGGCAACGGCAAGAGCACGCTCATGAAATGCATCATGGGTATCGTGCGGCCGCGCACCGGCAGCATCATTGTTGAGATCGATGGCGAGCGGCATGAGCTGATCGGACGCACCACCGAGGAGATCGTCGATCTTGGCATCGCGCTGGTGCCGGAGGGTCGCCGTTTATTCCCGAAGCTGACGGTCGAGGAAAATCTTTTCCTCGGTGCCTTCCGCCGCAAGGCGCGCGAGCAAATCAAGCGTAATTATAATTTCTGTTGCGAGACTTTTCCGCGGCTCGCCGAGCGCCGCAAGCAACTCGCAGGCAGTCTCAGCGGCGG
>JAUSIF010000022.1 GCA_030648135.1 Xanthobacteraceae bacterium | reverse complement strand
GGGTCTTCGTCATAATCGTTCGGCCAGGCCGTGCCAGGCAAAAAGCCGAGTTCGATGAACAACCAGACGCCGGCGGCAAGCACGATGCCCAACAGGAAATAATCGAGTGCGCCCCGCTCGGGCTGTCCGAAGAGGCTCCCGAGGTATCTCACTCGCTCGACTACGAGCGGAAGAAATAAGACGGCCGTAAAATAACCGGGTCTGTTGCGGTCGTGCAGGCGCTTCACCATCAATACGCACGCCGGATGGAGCAGCAAGAGCTGCACGATGACGAGCAGCATCCCGGGTATCTCCGATGGACTGCCGCGGGTCTGGACGACGATGGCGAAGCTGATCCCGAGGAAAATCGCCAGGAGCAGGATCGCTCCAAACCAGAAAATTGGCCGGCTGATCCGGCCCCGAAAGCTCACGAACAGATACTGAAAGTCCATCTGCCCCAGCGGTGGCGGCGATCGCATGGCCGATGGCCCCTCACCCGTTCGCCAGCGGATCGGGCCCGTATTGGTTGGGACCGACGGTGCCGCGGCGAAAGCCGAGGTCCACCAGCAAAACCAGGGCAAAGAACACCCACACAACGCCAATGACGACAAAGATCGTATTCGGATTATCCAGCTGTTCCGACCAACCGAATATGACCAGGAAATCGAGGAAGATCGAGCCCGCAAATAACAAGCCGACCACCCAAATGGGGTTGTTGCGGTCATGGCCGCGTTTGGCGAGCAGCGCGAACTCGGGATAACTGAATGCAAGATCGACGATGGCGCTCAAACGATTGCCTTCGATCCGGTAAGCCAAGAGATGAGCGGCGAGCTCAACCGCGCCGATCGCGGCCAAGGCGATCCAGAAAGTCTGGCGGCCGATGCGGCCTTCGAAGCTCGTATAAAGGTAGGACCAGTTCATCGTCGTGTCCTCGGCGGGCAAGCGCGGCCGCGCATCAATCCCGCAACAGCTCGTTGATCGAAGTCTTGGCGCGGGTCTGCTCGTCCACCCGTTTCACGATCACCGCGCAATAGAGCGAAGGGCCGGGCGCGCCGTCCGGCAAGGGCTTGCCCGGCAGCGAGCCCGGCACCACCACGGAATACGGCGGCACTTCGCCGGTGAAGATTTTTCCGCTCGCGCGTTCGACGATCTTGGTCGAAGCGCCGAGATAGACGCCCATGGAGAGCACCGAGCCCTTGCGCACGATCACGCCCTCGGCCACTTCCGAGCGCGCGCCGATGAAGCAATCGTCCTCGATCACGACCGGCGCGGCCTGCACCGGCTCGAGCACGCCGCCGATGCCGGCGCCGCCGGAGACGTGGCAGTTCTTGCCGATCTGCGCGCAGGAGCCGACGGTGGCCCAGGTGTCGATCATGCTGCCCTCGTCCACATAGGCGCCGATATTCACGAAGCTCGGCATCAACACGACGTTCTTCGCGATGAAGGCGCCATAGCGCACCACCGCGGTCGGCACCGCGCGGAAGCCCGCCTTCTTGAACTCGGCCTCGCCCCAGCGCTCGAATTTCGAAGGCACCTTGTCCCACCAGGTGGCCCGCCCGGGCCCGCCCGGGATCACGCCCATCTCCTGGATGCGGAACGACAACAGCACCGCCTTCTTCAGCCAGGGATGGACGATCCAACGCCCGTCGGCCTCGCGGGTGGCGACGCGCGCCTGGCCCTTGTCGAGCAGATCGAGCGCGGCCTCGACCGCGTTGCGCACCACCACCTTCGCCGCCGCGCCGATCTCGCTGCGGCGGTCGAAGGCTTCGTCGATGGTGCGGGCGATGTCGGCGGGCGACAAGGAAACCTCCGGTCGGATCGGGGGGACTTCTCCCATGGCGGCGGCGAATGTCAACGGCTGGTGGCGGACGTGATCCGTGCCAGGAAGGAAACAAGATCGTCGGTCACGTGATCGACGTGCGCGGCGTCGCGGCCTTCGCTCTCCCAGTGCTCGCGGATCACCGGCTCGGCGCCGCCCGGCAGCACCAGCACCGTGGTCATGCCGAGCGCGTGCGGCACTTCGAGATTGCGGGCGAGATCCTCGAACATGGCGGCGCGCGCCGCTTCGACCCCGTGCGCGCCTAGAAAGGCGTGATAGGCGGCGGGATCGGGCTTGGGCGCGAAATTGGCGGCGACGATGTCGTGCACGCCGTGGAACGCGTCGGCGATGCCGAGCCCGGCCAGCACCGCGTTCGCGTGCGCGCACGAGCCGTTGGTGAGCACGAGCTTCTTGCCCGCGAGCTTCTTGATCGCAGCGCCGAGGGCGGGGTTCGGCACGAGCTTCGAGCGGTCGATGTCATGGACATATTCGATGAATTCTTCGGGCGCGAGCCCATGCTCGATCATGAGCCCGCGCAGCGAGGTGCCGTAGGTCCGGTAATAGTGCTTCTGCAGCTTGAACGCTTCTTCCGGCGCGAGCTTGAGAAAGCCGGAAATGAAATCGCGCATGCGCGCGTCGATCTGATGCCAGAGATCGAGCGCCGGCGGATAGAGCGTGTTGTCGAGATCGAACACCCAGGTCTCGATTTGGGAAAAATCTCGCGGCGTCGGCTGCGGCATCACGGCTCCCGGAAGCGCAGCGTCGCGCCGGTGCGGTGGGCGAATTCGACGGCGGCGAAACCTTGGGGCGTGAGTCCGCGCGCGGCGCAGTCGGCATGGTCGCGGATCTCGAACCGGCTGTTGCGCACGCAGAGCTGCGTCGTCCCGCCCCAGGCGAGCGGCCGGCCCCGGCGCTCGATGACGGCGCCCGCCGCATCCACCGCTTCGGCATAACTCAAGACTCGAACGTTACCACGACGCGGCAGATCGGGCCGCACGCAGGCGCCGGGCTCGACCCGCCACCAGCCGCGCGCGACCAAGCCGCCCGCCTCCTCGACGCCGAGCGCCGCCATCACCGTGTGCGCGGTCTCGTTGCACCACAGAAGGCCGGGTCCCGAGCCCTCGCGCACCGCGTCCATCAAGAGATCGAGAAAGACCGCCGAAGCAGAAGTATCGGAGCCAAGACCGCGTTCGCGCAGAAAGAGCGCCAGCGCGGCGTCGGTGCGCGGGCCGGGGACGCCGTCGATCGGCTCGGCGCCGTAGCCCGCCAGCACGAGCAGGCGCTGGATCGCGGCCAGCCGCGCCTGTTCGGCGCCGTAATCGGCGGGCTCGGCGATCTGCAGCGCAAGCCCGCTCGGGGTCGCGCGCGGCCGCACTTCTGCGAACGGGACCAGCCGCTGGTTCGCGTCCTTACAGCGCTGTGCGCCGGCGACCAGAAAATCGCCCTCGCCGACGCAGAGCTGAACCTGCGCCGCGTTGAGCGGTCGGACCGAGCCATAAAGCGCGAGCGCGCGGGCATGGACGAGCAGCCGGTCGGCGGAAGGATCGCCGCGCAGCACGCTGCGGCAGGCACCCGGATCGACCCGGAACCAGCCGCGCGTCGCCGTGGCGCCCTTCTCCTCGACCCCGAGGGCGGCCTCGACCACGAAGCTCGTGCGGTTGCAGAGTTGCAGATCGGCGTGCGCCGAGTTCGATATGAGCGTGAACAGAATAAGGATGAGAGCGCCGATGCCCGCTTTTCCCTCCCCCTCGCGGGGAGGGTCGGCGCGAGGCGGAGCCGAGCGCCGGGGTGGGGGGACATCGACAGGATCAATCATCAAAGCAGAAAGCGATCTGATTCGGCCATCGCCACCAAGGCCGGCATCCACCACCCGGCTCGGCCTTCGGCCTCGCCACCCTCCCCGCAAGGGGGAGGGAAGATGAATCAACGCTGGATGAGCGTTCCCGCGCCATGATCGGTGAGGAGCTCCAACAGCACCGCGTGCGGAATCTTGCCGTCGATAATGACCACGCCCTCGACGCCCTTTTCCAGCGCTTCGAAACAGGTCTCGACCTTGGGAATCATGCCGCCGGAAATGGTGCCGTCGGCGACCAGCTTGCGCGCCTCTTTCAGCGAAAGCTGCTTGATCAGTTTCTTCGACTTGTCGAGCACGCCCGGCACGTCGGTGAGCAGCAACAGCCGCTTGGCCTTGAGCGCGCCGGCGATGGCGCCCGCGAACGTATCGGCATTGATGTTGAAGGTGCCGCCGTTCTCGCCGGCCGCGACCGGGGCGAGCACCGGGATCAGCTCGCGCCCGAGAATCTGATCCAAGACGGTGGTGTCGATCTTGGTGGGCTCGCCGACGAAGCCGAGGTCGATCGCCTTCTCGATATTGGAACCGGGATCGGCCACCTTGCGCGTCAGCTTCTTCGCCAGCACCATATTGCCGTCCTTACCGCAAAGGCCGACCGCGCGTCCGCCCGCCTCGTTGATGAAGCCCACGATCTGCTTGTTGATGGAGCCGGCGAGCACCATCTCGACGATCTCGACGGTGGCGGCGTCGGTCACGCGCAGGCCGCCCTTGAACTCGGACTTGATGCCGAGCTTCTCGAGCATTTCTCCGATCTGCGGGCCGCCGCCATGCACCACCACCGGATTGATGGCGGTCTGCTCCAAGAGCACGATGTCGCGGGCAAAATCGCGCGCCACCTGCTCGTTGCCCATGGCATGGCCGCCGTACTTCACCACGATGATCTGATCGTCGTAGCGCTGCATGTGCGGCAGCGCCTCGGACAGAATCCGGGCCTGCTCGTGGGCGTCGGCGGGAATGTGATCTTTGGCCATGGAATCGATCTTCGAGGTGGAACGGCCTGTCCTTCTAGCCGATCGGGGAGGGGGCCTCAATCGAGCCTTGCCCGCTCCGCCAGCACCCGGACGATCGCTCCGCGCAGCTCGGCGAGCCCGGTGCCGCTCATCGACGAGGTCGGAAAGGCGGCCGAAAAGGCCGCCGGCCGGCGGCGGATCGCAGTGAGCGTCCCCTCCACGCGCGCGGCGAGTTCTACGTCCGTCAATCGATCGATCTTGGTGAGCACGATCGCGTAGCTCACCGCCACCCGGTCCAGGAGATCGAGGACTTTGGTATCGACCTCTTTCAGGCCGTGGCGGGCGTCGATCAGCACGAACACGCGGGCGAGATTGGCGCGGCCTTGCAGATAGGCCTCGATCAAGCCGGTCCAGGCCGCGATCTTCTCGCGCGCGGCCTTGGCATAGCCGTAGCCCGGCAGATCGACGAGCACGAGATCGCTTCCGCCGGCGAAGAAATTGATCTCCCGCGTCCGCCCCGGCGTATCGGAGATGCGCGCGAGCGCGCGCCGGCCGCTGAGCGCATTGACCAGGCTCGACTTGCCGACATTGGAGCGCCCGGCGAAGGCGATCTCGACGCCTTGCATCTGCGGCAGCGATTGCAGCGAGCCCGCACCGGCGACGAAATTCCATTCGCCGGCGAACAGCTTGCGACCGGATTCGAGTTCTTCCGCGGTGAAATTCATGGCCGTGCGGTTTGCTTCATGTGCTCAATTCCTCGCGCCGGGCACTCGCCTCCAGCCATTCCTCCTCGACCTTGGCGAGAGTCTCGGTGGCGTTCGCTCGCGCTTTGGCAAGCGCGACCACTTCGGCGGGATTGTTTGCATGCAATGCCGCATCGCTCAGCCTGGAATCCATGCCCGCGATCTCGCGCTCGATCTGTTCGACTTGCATTTCAAGCTCCTTGATGCGCTTGCGCAGGGGGGCGAGCTCCGTGCGCTTCCCGGTGCTGCTGCGGGCGGTGGAGCCGCGGCCGGCCTTTCCGCCGTCCGTGACCCGCTCAGCGCTCGCGCGCCCCAGCACCTGCCGGCGATACTGGTCTAGATCGCCGTCATAGGGCGTCACCGTGCCATCGGCGACGAGCCAGAGACGTTCGGCGCAGGCGTCGAGCAGATAGCGGTCGTGGCTCACCAGCACGATTGCGCCGGGATAATCGTTTACCGCCGAGATCAGCGCCACGCGCGCCTCGATGTCGAGGTGATTGGTAGGCTCGTCGAGGATCAGAAGATGCGGCCCGTGGAAGGCGGCGAGCCCCAACAGGAGCCTCGCCTTCTCGCCGCCGGAGAGCGAGGCGACCGGGGTGTCGGCGGCGGCACCGGAGAATCCCATCGCCGCCGCGCGCGCGCGCACCTGCGTTTCCGGCGCTTGCGGGATCAGGCGCCGCACGTGCTCGGCGGGGGATTCGTCCGCCACCAGTTCGTCGAGCTGATGCTGGGCGAGATAGGCGATCTCGAGCTTGGCCGCGCGCACCACGCGGCCCGCTTGCGGCACCAGGCGCTTGGCCAGGAGCTTCGCGAAGGTGGACTTGCCGTTGCCGTTGGGACCGAGCAGCGCGATGCGGTCGTCCTCGTCGATGCGCAAGTTGAGCTTCCTGAGCACCGGTCGTTCCGGCTCGTAGCCGACCGCGACGCCGTCCAGCACGATGATCGGCGGCGAAAGCATTTTCTCCGGCGCGCGAATGGAAATCGCCGCCGGCGCCTCCTCCAGCTGGATGGCGAGCGGTTCCAGCTTGGCGAGCGCCTTGATGCGCGATTGCGCCTGGCGGGCTTTCGAAGCCTTGGCGCGAAAGCGGTCGACGAAGGCGGTCATGTGCGCGCGTTGCGCTTCCTGCCGCTTGCGCGCCTTCTGATCGACGATGAGCTGCTCGCGCCGCTGCCGGTCGAACTGCGAGAAGCCGCCGCGATAGAGCTTCAGCTTGGCCTGTTCGAAATGCAGGATAAAGGACACCGAAGTATCGAGCAGGTCGCGATCGTGGCTGATCAGGAGGATGGTGCGCGGGTAGCGCGTGAGATAATCCTGCAGCCAGAGTGTGCCTTCGAGGTCGAGATAATTGGTGGGCTCGTCGAGCAGCAACAAATCCGGCTCGACGAAGAGCAGCGCCGCGAGCGCGACCCGCATCCGCCAGCCGCCGGAGAATTCGGAACAGGGCCGCGCCTGCGCCGTCTGGTCGAAGCCGAGGCCGGCCAGAATGCGCGCGGCGCGCGACGGGGCCGAATAGGCGTCGATATCCACCAGCCGCGTTTCGATCTCGGCGATGCGGTTCGGGTCCTTCGCCGTCTCGCGCTCGACGAGCAGGCTTGCCCGCTCCGTGTCGGCGGCGAGCACCACCTCGATCAGCGGTTCCGGCCCGGCCGGCGCCTCCTGCGCGACGTGGCCGATGCGTGCGCGGGAAGGCAGCCGGATCGACCCGGTTTCGAGCTCGAGTTCGCCTTCGATCGCGCGGAACAGCGAAGTCTTGCCGGCGCCGTTGCGCCCCACGACGCCGACGCGCGCCCTTCCCGGGATCGAAACCGAAGTGTGGTCGAGCAGGAGCTTTCCGGCGATCCGTAGCGAAATGTCGTCGAGGACAATCATGTGCGCCTTTTTCGCAAGCGCGTGCGTTCAGGGCAAGGCAGGCCCGGCAGGCGCCAGATCCGAACGGGTTTGTAGGGACGCGCCCGGCAATGAGGTGAAAATATCGCCCCGTCTCTCGCCGATGACGTTGCGATCACGCTGCCGGCGGCTTCGTCTTCACGAACAGGGCCTTCAAATTGTCCCACAGCTCGATCTTGACGCCGTGCTTGTGCATGATTGCGCTCTGCTGCAGCACCGACAGCGTGTTGTTCCAGGCCCAATAGATCACCAGCCCGGCCGAGAACGACGCCAGCATGAAGGTGAAGAACAGCGGCATCCAGTCGAAGATCATCTTCTGGGTCGGATCGGGCGGCGCCGGGTTGAGCTTCATCTGCGCGAACATGGTGACGCCCATGACCAGCGGCCAGGCGCCGAGCATGAGAAATTGGCCGATGAGCGGAATCTGCGAAGGATCGAACGGCAACAGCCCGAACAGATTGAACACCGTCGTCGGATCGGGCGCCGACAGATCCTTGATCCAGCCGTAGAACGGCGCGTGGCGCATCTCGATGGTGACGAACAGCACCTTGTAGAGCGCGAAGAACACCTGAATCTGAATGACGATGGGGAGGCAGCCCGCCACCGGAGTGATCTTCTCCTGCTTGTACAGCTCCATCATCGCCTGCTGCTGCTTGACCTTGTCGTCGGCGAAGCGCTCGCGGATCGCCACCATCTGCGGCTGCACCGCCTTCATCCGCGCCATCGACGCGTAGGATTTGTTGGCGAGCGGGAAGAACACGATCTTGATGATCACCGTCACGATCAGGATGGCGAGGCCGAAATTGCCCACCAGCCGGTAGAAATAATCCATGAGTTTGAACATCGGCTTGGTGATGAAATAAAACCAGCCCCAGTCGATCAGGAGGTCGAAACTGTTGAGCTTGAGCGCCTTGTCGTATGCGTCGACCAAGTCGGTTTCCTTGGCGCCGGCGAAG
>JAUSIF010000016.1 GCA_030648135.1 Xanthobacteraceae bacterium | reverse complement strand
GAACATGAGCGCGACCATGAACAGAGTCTGGCCGACCATGGAGATAGGAACGAGCAGGAAGGTGAAGATGGTCTCGACCACGCCGCCGATCAGCAGCCGCGCCGTTCCTCCATATCGCCGTGCCGAACGCAAGATCGCGTCGGCAAGGCCGGCGAGTTTCGGCGTGAAATACATGACCAACCAGGTGACGTAAAACGCGAGCGCCGATCCGGTCGGGAACGCCATTTCGGCAGGCCAGATCACTGCCGTGACTGCCGCAAGCACGATGAAGAGGACCAGGCCGGCAACGCCTATGAACATCTGGATCGCGAACAGGATGTTGAACCGGCTTGTCGGCAGCCGCGGCAGATGAATGAGTTTGAAATACTGTAGATTGCCCTGGCACCAGCGCAAATCGCGGACCGCGAAGTCGGGCAATGCCGGCGGCATTTCTTCGTAGCTGCCGCCTTCCTCCGGCAGGACGCGCACCTCGTAGCCGGCGCGGCGCATCAACACCGCTTCGATCTGATCGTGAGAAAAAACGTGGCCGCCCAGCGGCGGCTTTCCGGGTAGATCGGGCAGACGGCAATGTTCGGTGAAGGGAGCAACGCGTACGCCGGCGTTGTGGCCCCAGAACGGGCCGCAGTCCGCGTGCCACCAGGCGCTTCCCGTCGTGAAAGAGCGCATGGCGTGGCGCATGCCGAATTGGAAGACGCGCGCGAACAAGCTGGGGCTTGGCATGCCGACGACGAGGCTCTGCAGGATGCCGAGTCGTGGATTGGCTTGCATGATGCGTACGAGCCGCAAGATGGACTTGCCGGTCATCAGGCTGTCGGCGTCGAGCGGCACCATGATGTCGTAATCGGCGCCCCAGCGCTCACAGAAGTCGCGCACGTTTCCGGCCTTGAAGCCGAGATTGAGCTGGCGCCGGCGATAGACGAGCCGGCTTTCATCCGGAATTTCGGAACGCCAGAACTTGAGCGCCGCTTCCTCGGCGGCAATCACGTCGGGATGCGAGCTGTCGCTCAACAAGAAATAAACGAAGTGTTCGCCGTAGCCGGCGGTATCGAGGCTTCTCTTGATCGACCGCAACCGAGCGAAGACACGCGCGGCGTCCTCATTGCGTACGGTCATGATCACCGCGACATGCACGAAGATCGGATCGTCCGATCGTGCAAGCGTGGCCATCGGAATGACCGTCGCGAGCGGTTCGCGTAGCCCGTGCAGAAGCGCGAACCCGATCACGGAGTTCCAAAAACCGATTGCAATCCAAGGCGCGTTACTGAGGAAAGCGACCAGCATCAGCGCATCGATCATTCCGAAGCTGTCTGCCGCGAGGATCGTAGCAAGCCAGTAGCCGAGCCCGGCGATCGTCGCCACCACCAGGACGCCGAAGAAGAAGCGGCGGCGGGCGAGGACAGCGAGCGACTGCGTACCCGTCGGGGTCCTCCCGATGGATATTTCAGCGGCGGATTCGGTTGTCTTGGTCGAAACGGGATTTAGGGACATCGCTCGGGCGTCCGTATCAAGCGCGCTCTCGCCTTCCGTCCGGAAAGCGCTACAACCCCATGGCGGAATTGTGAGCACTCCTAGCGCGATTGGCTCCTCCGTGCGAATAGGTCGTCCATGAATGCGCCCAACCATCGGCCAAAGGCCGCTGCAAAGGCTCTCTGGTACGTGGCACCGGGAGTGGCCGAGCTGCGCGAGAGCGTGCTCACCGCGCCCGGTTCCGGCGAGGTGCTCGTGCGCACGCTCTATTCAGGGCTGAGCCGCGGCACCGAGCGGCTGGTGTTCGAGGGCCGGATCCCCCCGAGTGAGTACGCTCGCATGCGTCTGCCGACCCAGGAGGGCGAGTTCTCCTTCCCGGTCAAATACGGCTATGCCGCGGTGGGATTGGTCGAGACCGGACCGGCGGATCTCAAGGGACGCACTATCTTCGCGCTGCATCCGCATCAGGACCGTTTCGTGATGCCGGCAGGCGCGGTAGTACCGATACCGGAATCTGTCCCGGCGCGTAGAGCCGTGCTCACTGCCAATCTAGAGACCGCCTTGAACATTCTGTGGGATGGCCATGCCGAACCAGGCAAACGGATCGTGATCGTCGGCGGCGGACTAGTGGGACTGCTGGTGGCTTTCCTTGCGGCGCGCCTCCCCGCGGAAGCGATCGTTGTCGACAAGGATTCGTCGCGTGCGCCTTTGGCCGAACGGCTCGAGGCCGCCTTCGCCCGGCCCGAAACGGCGCCGCGCGAGGCCGATCTTGTTATCCATACGAGCGCGAGCGAAGCAGGGCTCACGCTCGCACTCGAATGCGCCGGATTCGAAGCGACCGTGGTGGAAGCGAGCTGGTTCGGCGACAGGATGATCCGTGTTCCGCTAGGCGGCGCGTTTCATTCACGGCGTTTGCGTCTGATATCGAGCCAAGTCGGCGCAGTGCCGCCGGACCGGCGCGCGAACTGCACGCCGCGCGATCGCATGGAGCAGGCAATCCGTCTGCTCGCCGATGACCGGCTCGATGCACTGCTCGGCGAAGAAATTCCGTTCTCCGAGCTTCCACGCCATTTGCCGCGCCTGCTCGCACCCGATGCCGCTGGCGTCGGGGCGCTAATACGCTATTGAATTGCCCGCCTAGCCCAGGGGACAAATCATGTACGCCGTCGAAGTCCGCGACCACATCATGATCGCCCACAGCATTCCGGGAGAGCTGTTCGGCCCGGCGCAGCGCCTGCACGGAGCAACATTCGTGGTCGATGTCGCCTTCTTCCGGGAAAAGCTCGGGCCGAACGACGTCGTCGTCGACATCGGACGGGCGGGCGAAGCGCTCAAGGCGGCGCTTGCTCCCCTCGCCTATCGCAATCTCGATGAGCTGCCGCAATTCAAGGGCAAGCGGACGACCACCGAGGCGCTCTGTCATTACGTGTTCGAACGTATGGCGGAGGCGCTGAAACGAGGTGAACTCGGAGATGAATCGAAAGGTGTGTCGCGGATTCGTGTGATGCTGCACGAGTCGCATGTGGCACGGGCCTGGTTCGAGGGCGGCGTTGGTGCCTGAGGTCATCTTCGCGATCCCGGGAGATCTCGCCACCCCGACAGGGGGTTATCGTTATGACCGGCGCGTGATCGAGTTGCTGCCGGAATTCGGCTGGAACGTGCGCCATCTCGCTTTGCCGGGCGATTATCCCGCGCCGAGCCGCAGGAGCTTGGAAGAAACCGAACGTCTGCTCGCCGCGACCCCGAGCGATGTACTGCTCTTCATCGACGGCCTCGCCTATGGTGCCATGCCGTCGGAGCTTATCGACCGTGTGCGTCGCAAGATCGTAGCACTCGTCCACCATCCGCTCGCACTCGAGACTGGGCTCAAGCCGGAGCGCGCCGAGGCTCTGTTGCGAAGCGAACGTACCGCGCTCGCCCGCGCCGTTCGCGTCATCGTGACAAGCTCCTCAACGGCGGCCTTGCTCGTGCGCGATTTCGGCGTGCCGGCCAATCGTATATCTGTCGCCGAGCCCGGCACCGATCGCACGCCGCGGGCGCACGGCAGCGACGGCCCGCCTCGCCTCCTCAGCGTCGGTGCAGTAACGATGCGCAAGGGCTACGATACGCTCGTCACAGCGCTTGCTGAAATCACCG
>JAUSIF010000011.1 GCA_030648135.1 Xanthobacteraceae bacterium | reverse complement strand
CTGGCGCTCAAGGCGCTGGCGCCTGCCGTCGACAACGCACGCGGTCGGGTCATCGCGGTCGATTTCGGCGCCAAGGCCGCGAGCGCGCCGAGCCTCGAACCAGTCGAGGCCGAGATCATCGAGCACATCGACCTCAACTCCTCGCGCTCGGACAAGGAGACGATCCATCTCGAGCTTGCCTTTGACGGCAAGACGCCGCCCTACCAGCCCGGCGACTCGCTCGACCTCCACGCAGACAACGACCCGGCCTATGTTGATGTGGTCCTGAAGGCGGCCGGGCTCGCGTCAGACGATACGCTGCGTATCGATCTCACCCGGAACCGGGATGTCACGACGCTCTCGCTCAAGACGCTGGAAAACTATGTCTCCGCCACCGACCATCAGTATGTAAAGGCTCTGCTCGAATCAGGCGAAGGGCGCAGCTGGATCACGGGGCGGCAGCTCATCGATCTCCTCGAAATCTTTCCCATCGCGCTCACGGCTGATCAACTTCGCGCGATGACGCGGCCGCTCAGCTCACGCGCCTATTCAATCGCCTCCTCGCGCCGCGATGTCGGCGAAGAAGCCCATTTGCTGGTTTCGACAGTCCGCTACGAGACCCATGGCCGCGCGCGCAAGGGCGTCGCTTCGGGCTTCGTCGCGGAGCGGCTGAAGAAGGGTGACCGCGTCCGCGTCAAGCTCCGCCCGAACAAGCACTTCATGCTGCCGGCGCCCGACCGCGACATCATCATGGTCGGCCCGGGCACCGGCATCGCACCCTTCCGCGCTTTCGTGCAGGAGCGCCGAGCCACCGGGGCAACCGGCCGCTCGTGGCTCTTCTTCGGCGACCGCCGCTTCACCCATGACTTTCTCTATCAGCTCGAATGGCAGGACGTGCTCAAGGACGGCGCTTTGACGCGCATGGGCGTCGCCTTCTCGCGCGACGGCCCGAAAAAAGTCTACGTTCAGCATCGCATGTGGGAGCACCGCCGCGATCTGATCGATTGGCTCGAAGGAGGCGCGCATTTCTACGTCTGCGGTGATGTCAAGGCGATGGCGAAAGATGTCCGCGCGACACTGGTGCGCGCCTATGCCGATGTGAAGGCGCTGGCGCCGGAGGCGGCCGAGCAGTCGGTGCGCGAACTCGAACGCGGCCGGCGCTACCTTCAGGACGTCTATTGAGCATTGCCAAGCAGTGCCATGACCGACGAACTATCGCGCAACGAACGCATCAAGGAGGCGAGCGATTACCTGCGGGGTACGCTCGCCGAGGGCCTGCGCGATGAAATCACCGGCTCGATCGTTGAGGACGATGCGCAGCTGGTGAAATTCCACGGCATGTATCTGCAGGACGACCGGGATCTCCGCCCCGAGCGTACGCGCAAGAAGATGGAGAAGGCGTTCGCCTTTATGATTCGCGTACGTATACCGGGCGGCGTGTGCACCACCGCGCAATGGCTCGCGCTCGATCGCATCGCCTGCACCTACGGCAACGGCACGCTGCGCCTGACCACCCGCCAGTCGTTCCAGCTGCACGGTGTCATCAAGTCAAATCTGAAAGCGACCTTGAAGGCGATAGATGGTGTGCTGCTCGATACAATCGCCGCCTGTGGCGACGTCAACCGCAACGTGATGTGCAATCCGAATCCGCACGCTTCGCGCGCGCACGCTATAGCTCTCGCGCTGGCCAAGGCGACCTCCGAGCATCTATCGCCGCGCACGCCGGCCTATCGCGAGATCTGGCTTGACGGCGAGCGCATTGCCGGCGGCGAGGAAGAGGTGGTCGAGCCGATCTACGGCAAGACCTATTTGCCGCGGAAGTTCAAGACCGTGGTCGCGGTGCCGCCCTCGAACGATGTCGACGTGTTCGCGCACGATCTCGGCTTCATCGCCATCCTCGACCAATGGGGCTGGGTCGTCGGCTGGAACGTCACCGTCGGCGGCGGCATGGGCATGACCCACGGCGAGCCAGACACTTATCCGCGTACGGCCGACGTCCTTGGGTTCTGCCAGCCGGAAGATGCGCTTGCCGTAGCCGAGGCGGTAGTCATGGTGCAGCGCGATTGGGGTGACCGCGTCAACCGCAAGCACGCGCGGCTGAAATACACGATCGAGGATCGTGGCCTTGCTGCATTCCGCGCCGAAGTTGAGCGCCGTGCCGGCGTCAAACTTGGGGAGCCGCGGCCTTTCGCCTTCACTTCGACCGGCGACCGCTATGGCTGGACGGTAGGCGAGAACGGGAGCGAACACCTGACGTTGTTTATCGAGAACGGCCGTGTGTCTGATCATCCCGGCGGTGCGCAAATGCTCACCACCCTGCGTAGTATCGCCGAGACCCATGAAGGCGATTTTCGCCTTACCGCAAATCAGAACCTGATCATCGCCAATGTCGCGAAGAAAAAGCGCGAAACGATCGAGCGACTCGCGACCGAGGATGGACTGCTCGCGCCGGCCTCGGGTCTGCGGCGCAATTCCATGGCCTGCGTAGCGCTGCCCACCTGTGGGCTCGCGCTCGCCGAGAGCGAGCGTTATCTGCCGGACCTCGTCACTGCGCTCGAGGAGCGGCTCGCGGTGCACGGCTTGGCCCATGACGACATCGTCATCCGCATGACCGGCTGCCCCAACGGTTGCGCGCGGCCCTACCTTGCCGAGATCGGCTTGGTCGGAAAGGGGCCTGGCCGCTACAATCTCTATCTCGGCGCGGCGTTCGATGGCTCGCGACTCTCCAAGCTCTATGCCGAGGACATCGAGCACGCGGCGATCATCGAAACGCTCGACCCGGTATTTGCGACCTATGCCGTCAAGCGCGAGCCCGGCGAGCGCTTCGGCGACTTCGTCATCCGCGCGGGCTTCGTTGCTGCGACTGGAAACGGCCGCGACTTCCATCTGAATACCGGACCGCGCCGCACGATCGTCTGATCCATTTCGGAAGAATGATGACCCGATACCGAAAGCCAAGCGAAAAACGCCCTGCGCGGCTCGAGCCCCTTGCCAAGCTGCCGATTTTTCTCGCGCTCGAAGGAAAACGCACGGTCGTCGCGGGAGGAGGGGAGGCGTCGGTATGGAAGATCGAGCTTCTGGCCGCAACAGGCGCATCGGTCGAGGTCTTTGCCGAGGATCCGTGCGCGGAGCTCATCAAGCTCATTGCGACCTATGAAGAGAGCGCAGTTCGGCTCTGGCGGCGGATTTGGGTAGCAGCCGATTTGGAAAACGCTGCCATCGCGGTCGGCAATTTTTCCGATGACGCGGAGGCGAGCGCGTTTTCCAAAACCGCGCGCGAGTTCCACATTCCTGTCAATGTGATCGACCGCCCCGCCTATTGCGACTTCCAGTTTGGCGCCATCGTCAATCGATCGCCGGTCCTAGTGGCGATTTCTACGAACGGAGCAGCGCCGGTTCTAGGCCAGGCGATTCGCCGCCGCATCGAAGCATCGCTTCCGACAGGCTTGGGCGCCTGGGCGAATGTCGCGCTCTCGTTCCGCGCGCGCCTTGCCAAGATCATTCCTGTGAAAGCGAACCGCCGTCGCTTTTGGGAGGCGTTCGTCGATCGTGCCTTTTCATCTGACCGGCGAGATCCGCAACAGGAGCTCGAACGCCTTGCCGCCGAGATCGCAAGACAAGAGCCATTGAATAAGAACGGCGAAGTCGTTCTCGTCGGCGCCGGGCCGGGCGATCCCGAGCTCCTGACTTTGAAAGCGGTGCGCGCGCTGCAGTCCGCCGATGTCATCGTCCATGATCGGTTGGTGACGCCGGGCGTCCTTGAGCTTGCTCGCCGCGAAGCACGCCGCATTGAAGTCGGGAAACGCGGCCACGGAGCCGCATGCCGGCAGGACGAGATCAATGATCTGGTGATCGGCCTTGCGCGCGAGGGGCAACGCGTCGTGCGCCTAAAGGGCGGCGATCCTTCGATCTTCGGGCGGGCGGGTGAGGAGATTGCGGCCTGCAAGGAAGCCGGCATCGCCGTGCATGTAGTGCCGGGCGTGACCACGGCGCTTGCGGCTGCCGCCGCCCTGAATATTTCCTTGACCCACCGCGACCACGCGCAGCGCGTCCAATTCGTCACCGGCCAAGATCGTGACGGCCAACTCCCGCCGGAGCTCGATCTCGACGCGCTCAGCGATCCGAATGCGACGACCTGTGTCTATATGGCGGGACGCACAATCGCGGATCTTGCATATAACCTGATCGCTCGCGGGCTTGTGCGCGAGACGCCGATCGCCTTGGTTGCGAACGTTTCGCGACCCGATGAACGGGTCGAACGATCCACGCTCGATGCGCTTGCGAGCGGAGTGGCCGCTCTATCCATGACCGGCCCGGTCATCGCATTGATCGGCAATTCGATCGGTACGGCAGATGCAAAGCGCATTGCTCTGGCAGTGTCTCGCACCCCGATCGCGGCGTGACGATTTCATGCCTCCCGTATCCGGGGTTTCAGAAATGCGAAATCGCAGCCTTCGTCGGCGCCGAGAATCTCATCGGCATAAAGTTTGCCATAGCCGCGATCAGGCTTCGCTGCAGGGGCTTTCCGCGCCGCGGCCCGGCGTTTTAATTCAGCATCCTCTACCTTGAGATCGATACGCCGGTCCTTGACCGACAGCTTGATGCGGTCGCCGGTGCGCACGAGGCCGAGCGGACCGCCCGAGGCCGCATCGGGGGTCACATGCAGGACGACGGTTCCGAAGGCGGTTCCGCTCATACGGGCGTCGGAGACGCGGATCATGTCCTTGATGCCCTTCGACGCGAGTTTCTTTGGAATCGGCAGATAGCCGGCCTCGGGCATGGCATCGAAGGAATGGGGCCCCGCGTTCTGTAAAACCAAAATATCGGCCGGATCGACATCGAGGGCGGGATCATCGATGCGGTTTGCGAGATCGGCGAGCGAAGCAAATACGATCGCTCGTCCTTCATGCTCGAACAGCTTGGTGTCGGCCGCCGATCGTTTCAGGATTGCACCCTTTGGCGCGATATTGCCGAACAGCGCCACGAGCCCGCCTGCGTGCTCGAGAGGTTCCTTGAACGCGGCAATAACGGAACGATCGACCCAGGGATCGGGATCGGCGGCAAGCCGCTCGCCGAGCGTCTCGCCGGTGATGGTGAGGCAGTCGAGATGAAGCAACGGCTTCAGTTCCCGCAACACCGCGCCCATGCCGCCGGCGGCGAAGAAATCCTCCATGTAATGATTACCGACCGGCTTTAGATTTACCAGTACGGGCGTCGTGTCGGAAAGCTCGTTGAGACGCTTGAGCGACACCTCAACGCCGGCACGGCCGGCGATCGCGGTCATGTGGATCACCGCATTGGTCGAGCCGCCGAGCGCCAGCAAAACCTGCAAAGTGTTCTCGATCGACTTCTCATTGATGATGCGGCCCGGTGTGAGGTTCGAGCCAATAAGCCGTACCGCGGTCACCCCCGTCGCTTCCGCCGCGCGCAAGCGATCGGCGTGGACGGCGGGGATCGCGGCGGTGCCCGGCAGGATCATGCCGAGCGCCTCGGCGAGACAGGACATGGTCGAGGCGGTCCCCATCACCGCGCACGTGCCTGCTGTCGTTGCCAGCCGTCCTTCGATGGTCGAAATCTCCTCCGCTTCGATGTCACCGGCGCGATAACGCGCCCAGAAACGGCGGCAGTCGGTGCAGGCGCCGATCCGTTCGCCGTGATGGCGCCCCGTCATCATCGGGCCGGCGACGAGTCCGATCGCCGGCTTGCCGGCGGAAACGGCGCCCATAAGCTGGGCCGGTACGGTCTTGTCGCAGCCGCCCATGAGCACGACCGCGTCCATCGGCTGCGCCCGGATCATCTCCTCGGTGTCCATCGACATGAGATTCCGGAACTTGAAGCTGGTGGGGGAAAGAAACACTTCACCGAGCGAGATGGTCGGGAATTCGAGCGGCAATCCTCCCGCGGCAAACACGCCGCGCTTCACCGCCTCCAACAGTTCGGGGAAATGCCGATGGCAATTGTTGAAGCCGCTCGGCGTATAGGCGATGCCGACGACCGGCTTCGCCAGCATCTCGGCCGAATAGCCCATTGAGCGGGCGAAGGAGCGCCGCAGATAAAGGGAAAAATCCCGGTCGCCGTAGTTGGTGAGCCCGTGCTCGAGGCCGACGGTGTGATCAATCATTCGGCCGCCACCTTGTGGGTGGCCGAAACGCCTTTCGCCTTCACCACCACCTTGATCGCATCCTCGACCCGGTCCTTGGCGTAGCGGAT
>JAUSIF010000397.1 GCA_030648135.1 Xanthobacteraceae bacterium | reverse complement strand
GATCGAGCACGGGCGCGAAGATCGGACAGCAGTCAATCGGCACCACCATATGGGAACGCCGTCCGGTGAAGCCGACGACGAGACTCTGCCGCCCTCCCCGCTTCGCATGCAGCACGGCGCGGCGGCGGCCCTCGCCATGGGCATCGACCAGAGCTTCGATCGTCGTCTCCACTCCGGCCTCTGCAAGTGCCGAGACGACGAGATCGCGTTTCCAGGCGCGGTAGCACTCCCATTGCCAGTGCTGGACCGCGCAGCCGCCGCAAGTGCCAAAGTGCGGGCAGATCGGCTCGATGCGCTCTTGGCTTTTTTCGACCACCGTGACGAGCCGCGCGCGATCGCCGCTGCGCTCGACCTCGACCGTCTCGCCCGGCAGCGCGTAGGGCACAAAAACCGGCCCCTCCGGCATGTCGGCAACGCCGTCGCCGCGATGACCGACGCGGTCGATGCGCAAGCGCTCGAGGTCCGGATGCTCAGCCACGCCGCGCCCCGATCAGGAATTCGCGATTGCCCTCACCGCCGGTAATGGGCGATTCCATCAGGCCGAGTTCTTCCCAGCCTAGCGTCGCGACGAAGGCGATGAGATCTTCGCAGACCGCCTGATGCACCGCCGGATCGCGCACGATGCCCTTGCGGACCTGTTTCCTTCCCGCCTCGAATTGCGGCTTGACCAGTGCGACCAACGCGGACCGCGGCGCCGCCAGTGCGGTGATCTTCGGCAAAACGAGTTTCAGCGAGATAAAGCTCACGTCGGCGACGACGAGTTCGGGAGGCTCGGGGACGCGCGAGCGGTCGAGTGCGCGCGCATCGGTGTTCTCGAGCAAGACGATCTCGCTTCGCCCGCGCAGCGAGGGATGCAGCTGGCCGCTTCCGACATCGACGGCATAGACGCACTTCGCCCCGCCCTTGATGAGCACCTCGGTAAAACCGCCGGTCGAGGCGCCGATATCAAGGCAGATCTTGCCCGCGGGCGCGAAGCCGAAGCGGGCGAGCGCGGCCGCAAGCTTCATGCCGCCGCGCGATACGAACGGGTGCGCCGGCTCGGCGCCGAGCTCCGCTCCGACGCGGATCACCTGCGCCGCCTTCTTCACCGTCACGCCGTCGGCGGTCACGCCGCCTGCTTCGATCGCCGCCCGCGCCCGCGTGCGGCTCTCGAACAGGCCGCGCGAAACCAGCAACTGATCGGCGCGCATGCGCGTCGTCATCGGCCTTGGCTCCGGCTGCCGCGGATCAATAGGCATGAATGCCGACCTTTCGCCAAGTCGCGATCGAAGCGTCGCATATTGGCCTCCTCCGCCAGACAATGTTATGGGACGGGCGGGCGGATTTTCGCCTCGCCTCCTGTCCCGGGAGATCTTCATGCGACGCTGCCCGTGCCGCGTAATCGCAATCTTTGCTCTCATCCTGTTCGCCGCAAGCCTTGCGGATGGGAACGTGCTCGCGGCGCAATCCGTGTCCGAGTCCGGTACGAAATCCGACGCGCGGAAGTCGACTCAGTCCCGGAAGAAGGACAGCAAGAAGAAGGACGCCAAAAAGGGCAAGAAGAAAGACGCCGCCGCGAAGGATCTTCGGGTCTGGACGCTCGGCCGCGATTCCGCCGGCCCCAGCCTCTATTTCGGCCTGCCGAACAGCGACGAGCCGGTGATCTCCTTCTCGTGCCAGATCGAGGCGGGCCTCGTGCGCGTCGTCTCCTTCATCGGCTCGCGTGGCGTGCGGCCCGGCGACGGCGCGCGTCTCCGGCTCTCCAACGGCACGACGCGGATGGAGATCGCCGGCACCGCCTTCGCCACTGAAACAAAAAAATCGGTCGACATCGGCGGCGCGACCCGGATCGATACGAAATTGTTCGCGCTGTTCCGCACCGGCGACACGCTGTTGGTGGAAGTGCCCGGCAAAAAAATCGGCCTGCCGGTCAAAACGCTCGGAACGAAGGTCGATGCCTTCGAGAAAAGCTGCACCGCGCGGCGTTGAGAATAGTTGGATTTCGGATTTCAGGCGCGGCGGCCGGCGAGCAACCTCGCGTCGGCCTTGCGTCCGAGCGCGGCGAGCACGGTCGCGACGATCGCGCGCGCATCGAGGCCGGCACGGGCATACATGGCGGCGGGCGAATCCTGCTCGATGAAGACATCGGGCAGCACCATCGGCCTGAGCTTGAGGCCATGATCGAGCGCGCCTTCGCGCGCGAGCAATTCAAGCACGTGGCTGGAAAAGCCGCCGACCGCGCCTTCCTCGATCGTCACCAGCACTTCGTGGTCGCGGGCCAGCCGCAGCACCAGATCGCGGTCGAGCGGCTTGGCGAAACGGGCGTCGGCGACGGTCGCCGACAGTCCGTGGCCGGCAAGCTCGTCGGCCGCCGCGAGGCATTCGGGCAGCCGCGCGCCGAAGGACAACAGCGCCACCGCGTTTCCTTCGCGCACGATGCGGCCGCGGCCGATTTCGAGCGGCTTGCCCTCGGCCGGCAGCGCCGCGCCGGTGCCCTCGCCGCGCGGATAGCGGAAAGCGCTGGGCCGGTCGCCGATCGCCGCCGCGGTCGCGACCATATGGACGAGTTCGGCTTCGTCGGCGGCCGCCATCACCACGAAATCCGGCAAGCAGGCGAGATAGGCGACATCGAAGCTGCCGGCATGGGTCGGCCCGTCGGCGCCGACCAGACCGGCGCGGTCGATGGCGAAGCGCACCGGCAGCTTTTGAATCGCGACGTCGTGCACGACCTGGTCGTAGGCGCGCTGCAGGAAGGTCGAATAGATGGCGGCGAAGGGTTTCATGCCCTCGGCGGCGAGCCCGGCCGCGAAGGTGACCGCGTGCTGCTCGGCGATGCCGACATCGAAGCAGCGTTCGGGGAATTCGCGCGCGAACAGATCGAGGCCGGTCCCCGCCGGCATGGCGGCGGTGATGGCGACGATCTTCGTATCCTTCCTCGCTTCCTTAATCAGGCTTTCGGCAAAGACCTTGGTGTAGGAGGGCGCCTGCGCCTTGCCCTTGGCCTGCGCGCCGGTGGCGACATCGAACTTGACCACGCCATGATATTTGTCGTCGGAGGCTTCCGCCGGCGGATAGCCCTTGCCTTTCTTGGTCACCACGTGAACGAGGGTCGGCCCGCGCTCGTTGTCGCGCACGTTCTTCAGCACCGGCAACAGGTGGTTGAGATTATGGCCGTCGATGGGGCCGATATAATCGAAGCCCAGTTCCTCGAACAGCGTGCCGCCGGTGATATAGCCGAGCCCGTGTTCGAAGCCGCGGCCGATCATCTGCTCGATGCGGCGCGGCAGACGGCGCCCGATCTGTTTCCACAGATCGTGCAGGCGCACATAGGTGCGGCCGGAGATCAGTCGCGCCAGATAGGCGGACATGGCGCCTACCGGCGGTGCGATCGACATGTCGTTGTCGTTCAAGATGACGATCAGGCGCGAATGGCCGGTGCCCGCGTTATTCATCGCCTCATAAGCCATCCCCGCCGACAGCGCCCCGTCGCCGATGACGCAGACGACATGATGCTTCTTGCCGGTGAGATCGCGCGCGACCGCCATGCCGAGGCCGGCCGAGATCGAGGTCGAGGCGTGCGCCGCCCCGAAGGGGTCGTATTCGCTCTCAGTGCGGCGGGTGAAGCCCGAGAGTCCGCCGCCCTGGCGCAGCGTGCGAATGCGATCGCGGCGGCCGGTCAAAATCTTGTGTGGATAGCACTGATGGCCGACGTCCCAGATCAGCCGGTCGCGCGGGGTGTCGAAGACATAGTGCAGCGCAATGGTGAGTTCGACGACGCCGAGGCCGGCACCGAGATGGCCGCCGGTGACGGACACTACATCGATGGTCTCCTGGCGCAGTTCCCGGGCGAGCTGTGCGAGCCGAACGGCGGGAAGCCGGCGCAGGTCCGCCGGCAGGCGGATCTTGTCGAGAAGGGGCTTGTTCGAGGGCTCCGACAAGGGCGGCTCCTACGCAAGCTCACGGCACGCTGCGAGCACGGATTGACGGGTACACCAGCATCCCGAGGCTCGCAATCCGGCAAAGCCGGTAACCGAACCGGTTTCTAGCACGATTGCTTGCGGCCAGGGGCTCAACATGGGGTGAGAGCCTTCCGCCGAGCAACAGCCAGGCGCCGCTCAAGCGTCGGGATCGAGCGGCTCGGTTCCGGCCGCACGCCCTTCGGCGTCGCGGGCGATCTTCTCGACCCGAGCCTCGGCTTCGCGCAACAGCGCATCGCAACGTTTCTTCAGCGCCTCGCCGCGCTCGTAGATGCGGATCGATTCCTCGAGCGCGACGTCGCCCTTCTCCA
>JAUSIF010000388.1 GCA_030648135.1 Xanthobacteraceae bacterium | reverse complement strand
GCCCGTCGAGATAGGCGGCGGTCGCCTCCACCAGCGCCATGCCCTCGCGGAACAGCGTCCCGAAGGCTTCTCCAGCCGCCATCCGCTCGGCGAGAACGACGGGGTCGGCAGGGGTCGGCGACGCATCAGACATCACACTCTCCGTCCGCGGTAATAAAAGCGCCGGTGGTGGCCCGCTGTCCAGAGCAAAGCCCCGGCGCAATCCGATGCCGGAAGCCTTGCAAAAGGCGCGCCGCCCGGTCTGTGCCGGAACGGGACAAAAAAGAGCCGCCCGAAGGCGGCTCAAGGTGTTCACAGGGAGGCGTCAAACAGAGTGGACAGGAGCCACTCAAGTCCAGAAGCTGGACGGTTTGGATAATGGAGAGGAAACCTTAATCAATGGTTAACGCCGGTCCCGGCGCGCCTGCGGCTGCCGCTTCAGTCGGCGCAGCGAGCCATTCAGCGCCGGAAAAAGGTGTCGGCCGCGTTACGCGTCGCCTGTTTGGCGCGGATTGCGGCCTCGAGCCGCTCGATTTCGGCATGCAGGGCGGCGACGCGCTCCTTCAGCTCCTCGACCGAGAGGGTGGTGATATCCGCTCCGATCTCGTGCGCCTTCTTCGGACGAACGACCTCTTCCTCCATCGGAGCCTCCCGCCAACGCGGCCCCAAGCCTAACGGAGGAGGCCGGGCGTTGTCATGATGGCCCCGGAATCGTAGGACATGCGGTCCTTTGCATAGCGGAATGGATCATGTCGAAATTGCCTCAACGTATGACGGCGATCGCGATCCGCGCCCCCGGTGGGCCGGAGGTTCTGGTGCCGGAACAGCGGCCCGTCCCGGCCCCGGGCCCGACCGAGGTGCTGGTGGGGGTGAGGGCTGCCGGCGTCAACCGGCCCGACGTCATGCAACGCAAGGGTCAGTATCCGCCGCCTCCGGGCGCGCCCGACATTCCGGGCCTGGAGATCGCGGGCGAGGTCATCGCCGTGGGCGGCAAAGTTTCGCGCTGGAAGATCGGCGACAAGATCTGCGCCCTCGTCGCCGGCGGCGGCTATGCCGAATACTGCCTCGCCGACGAGGCGACCGCGCTGCCGGTGCCCAAGGGATTCTCCTTTGTCGAGGCGGCCGCGTTGCCCGAGACCTTCATGACCGTCTGGCACAACGTATTCGAACGCGGTGGGCTCAAGAGCGGCGAGACGCTGCTCGTCCATGGCGGCTCGAGCGGCATCGGCACGACCGCCATCATGCTCGCCAAGGCGTTCGGCGCGCGGGTGATCGCGACCGCGGGCTCGCCCGAGAAAGGCGAAGCCTGCAAGAAGCTCGGTGCCGATGTCGCCGTCGACTACAACAAGGAGGATTTCGTAGCCGCGACCAAGCAGGCGACCGGCGGCCGCGGCGCCGATCTCATCCTCGACATGGTCGGCGGCGACTATGTCGACCGCAACTATGACGCCGCCGCGCTCGAAGGCCGCATCGTGCAGATCGCGACGCAGAAGGGAAGCAAGGTGACGGTCGATCTGCGGCGGCTGATGTTGAAGCGCCTCACCCATACCGGCTCGACGCTGCGCGCCCGCCCGGTGGCCGAGAAGGCCGCGATCGCGCGGGCACTCGAAGCCAAAGTCTGGCCCCTGCTTTCGGCCGGGAAGGTCAAGCCCGTCATCGATTCGACCTTCCCCCTTGCCAAGGCCGCGGATGCGCACGCGCGGATGGAAACCAGTGCGCACATCGGCAAAATCATTCTCGAGGTTAACGCCTGATCGGGACCGTCGAGCCGTCCGAAACGACGGGAAAATGCACTAAGATCGGCTTTCTTGCCCGGTCCGGCGCCTTGCCGCCGCCGCAAGGGACCGGTAACTCGAGGCGCTCGGACAGTCTCGAGCCGGCCGCGTCCGGAGGTTTGCAATTGCGTATCGGTCGTCTGCTTGCGTGTCTGATCCTCGCCGCTGTCTCGCTCGGCATCGGGCACGCGCACGCGGTCGAGGCGGTGACGGTCCGGCTCGGCACTCCGGCGATCGATCTGTTGCCCGCGGCCGATCGCTATCAGAGCGACGGCGATCGGCTCCAGGTCTCGACCGCGCCCGGCTCCGACGGCATCGTGCGCCGGATCGAGGTGCGCGCGCGCGAGGCGCAAGGCGTGACCAATTGGGTCGTATTCGCGCTCGCCAATAATACCGACGAGCAGGTCGACCGCCTGATCGTGGCGCCGCACTACCAGATGGTCGGCTCGGGCGTGTTTTGGCCGGACCTCGGCAGCCTCCGCATCGTCTCGATCACGCCGAGCCAGGGCTTCCGGCCGGAACGCCAGGCGGTGAGTGACGCCGACGTCTATCTCGTCACCCTCGACCCGGGTTCCACGATCACTTTCGTGATCGAGCTTGGTTCAACTTTCTTGCCGCAGCTCTATCTGTGGGAGCCCGAAGCCTACAAGGGCAAGGTCAACAGCTTCACGCTCTATAACGGCATCGTCATCGGCATCGCCGGTCTGCTCGCGCTGTTTCTGACCATTTTGTTCGTGGTGAAGGGCTCGATCATGTTCCCGGCGGCGGCGGCGCTAGCCTGGGCGGTGCTCGCCTATATCGGAATCGACTTCAATTTCTGGACCAAGGTATTCGGGCTCTCGCCCGCGACCGAGCAGTTCGCGCGCGCCGCCGGTGAAGCGATCCTGGCGGCGACGCTGGTGGTTTTTCTGTTCGCCTATCTCAATCTCGCGCGCTGGAACGTGCGCTATTCACACGTGGCTGCGGGCTGGCTCGTTTTCCTGGCGGCGCTGGTGGCGGTTGCGCTGGTGGATCCGCCGGTCGCAGCCGGGATCGCGCGCCTTTCCCTGCTTTCGGTCGCGCTCGTCGGCTTCGGTCTCGTCGTCTATCTCGCCACCCACGGCTTCGATCGTGCGGTGCTCTTGGTTCCGACCTGGTTTCTGCTGACGGTATGGGTGCTGGCGACCGGATTGACCGTCGCCGGTGTTTTCACCAACGACCTGGTCGCGCCCGCGCTCTTGGGCGGCCTCGAGCTTATCGTCATGTTGATCGGCTTCACGGTGATGCAGCACGCCTTCGCGGGTGTGGGCGCCGAAGGCATCGTCAACGACCTGGAGCGCCGGGCACTCGCGCTCACCGGCGCCGGCGACGTGGTGTGGGATTGGGATGTCGTCCGCGACCTCATCTTCACCAGCCCCGAAGCGGAGCAGGCGCTCGGCCGCAAGCGCGGGACGCTGGAGACCGCGGCCGCCGGCTGGCTCGAAATTCTCCACCCCTCCGACCGCGATCGCTTTCGCATGACGCTCGACGGCGTGCTCGATCAGCGCCGCGGGCGCATCGTGCAGGAATTCCGCCTGCGCGCGGAGGACGGCCATTACCTCTGGTTCAATCTGCGTGCCCGTCCGGTGGTCGGCAGTGACGGCGAGGTGCTGCGGGTGGTTGGCACCCTCACCGATATTACCGAGAGCAAGATCGCCGAGGAGCGCTTGCTGCACGACGCCGTCCACGACAACTTGACCAGCCTGCCGAACCGGGCGTTGTTCCTCGACCGGCTCGACGCCGCGATCGCCTTTGCCCGGGCCGACGAGCATATCCGTCCGACGGTGATCGTCATCGATCTCGACCGTTTCAAGCAGGTGAACGCCAGCGTCGGCATGGCGGTCGGCGACTCGATCCTGCTCACCATCGCCCGCCGGCTCACCCGTCTACTGAAACCGCAGGATACGCTCGCGCGCATCGCCGGCGACCAGTTCGGCATGATCCTGTTGTCGGAGCGCGAGCCCGAGCGCATCACCGCCTTCGCCGATACGGTCCGGCGCAGCCTCAGGGCGCCGATCGGATTTGGCGCGCGCCAGATTTTCCTCACCGCCTCGTTCGGGCTCGTGCTCTACGACGGACAGACCCGCCAGCGCGAGGAGCTCTTGAAGGACGCCGAGCTCGCCATGTATCGCGCCAAGCAGCAGGGCGCCGATCGCATCGAGGTGTTCAAAGCCGCCATGCGGTCGCAGAAGATGGATCAATTGACGCTGGAGTCCGATCTCAGGCGCGCGCTCGAGCGTGAAGAGGTGTTGATCCTCTATCAGCCGATCGTGCGCCTGGAGGACCGCACCGTCGCCGGCTTCGAGGCGCTGTTGCGCTGGAACCATCCGCGGCTCGGCCGGCTCGGGCCGGCCGAGTTCATCCCGCTCGCCGAGGAGACCGGTCTCATCACCGATCTCGGGCATTTCGTGATGGAGCGCTCGGCCCGCCAGCTGGTGATCTGGCAACGCCTGACGGCGGGCGCGTCGCCCCTGTTCGTGAGCGTCAACATCTCCTCGCGCCAGCTTCTGCGCCACGATCTGATCCAGGACGTCAAAGGGATTCTGTCTCGCAATCTGCTCGCGACAGGCACGCTCAAGCTCGAACTCACCGAGTCGCTGGTCATGGAAAATCCGGAGCTCGCCGCGCAGATGCTCGCCCGCATCCGCGAGCTCGGCGCCGGGCTCTCGCTCGACGACTTCGGCACCGGCTATTCCTCGCTCGCCTATCTGCAGCGCTTCCCGTTCGACACCATCAAGATTGATCAGCAGTTCGTGCGCGGCTCGGGGAAGGGTGCGCGTCCCGTCATCCTGCGATCGATCATCGCGCTCGCGCATGATCTCGGCATGGAGGTGGTGGCCGAGGGTGCGGAGTCGGATTCGGACGCGGTCGAGCTCTATCAGCTTGGTTGCGAATACGCCCAGGGCTATGCCTTCGGCGAGCCGATGACGGCGGAGGAAGCCAAGCGCCTGATCGCGCCGGCGGAGCCGGTGCGGCGCGCGCGCGCCAGCTGACGATCAGGCGTGGCCGGCGTAGGAGGAGAGCTTGGCCGGATCGATGCCGATCTTGCGCAGCGCCTGCTCGTATTTCCCCTCGACGTTCTGACCGAAGATCAGTTCCGCATCGGCGTCGCAGTTGAGCCAGCCGTTGGCGTGGATTTCGCTCTCCAGCTGGCCGGCGGCCCAGCCGGCGTAGCCCAGCGCCAGCACCGCGCTTTTGGGGCCCTGGCCGCGGGCGATCGCCTTCAAGATGTCGAGCGTCGCGGTCAAGCAGATGCCGTCGTCGATCGGCAAGGTCGAGTTCTCGATGAAGAAGTCGGCGGAATGCAGCACGAAGCCGCGCCCGGTTTCGACCGGGCCGCCCTTGAGCACGCGCACGCTACCTGCGCGCTGCGGCAGCTCGATCAAGTTGACGGCCGGGATCACATCGAGCTGCACCAGGAGATCGCCGAAATTGATGTGGGGAGCGGGATGGTTGACGACGATCCCCATGGCGCCCTCGGAGGAGTGGGCGCAGAGATAAATCACCGAATGGGCGAAGCGGTCATCCCGCATGGTCGGCATGGCGACGAGCACCTGGCCATCGAGATAGCCGGGCCGCCGCGTGGCTTCGATCTTGGTGTGACCGATCCTCATGGCAAAAGACTAACCCGGCGCGCCGACGATGCAAACGCCGCCTGATTCGCGTGCATTATCACGCGAACGTGCTTGGGCCGGAAATGTGGCGAAGGCTTAAAAGAAATCATGCTTCGAGGACCTTGTTTCACGCTGATCGGCGCACTCGGTGGCGGCATTTTGATGTTCCCGGGGGCGTCATCCGCCGTCGAATCACCCTGGGCCGACGCCGGCCAGGCCATGGTGCGACTTCTCGCCGCCGATCCCGTCAAGGCGAGCGGGCCTGTGTATTTGCGCGGCGGCATCGAAATCCGGATCGCGCGCGGATGGCACACCTATTGGCGCTATCCGGGCGATGCCGGCGTCCCGCCGCGCTTCGATTGGTCGGGCTCGGACAATCTCGCCGCAATCGAGGTCAGGTTTCCGGCGCCGGAACGCATGGTGGAGGCCGGCGGGCCGAAGATCATCGGATACTTGGACAGCGTCGTCTTTCCCCTGCGTATCCGTCCGGCCGATCCGGCGCGGCCGGTGAAACTCCGCCTGAAGCTCGATTTCGCCGTATGCGAGAAGCTGTGCGTGCCGGCCGAAGTCCGGCTGGAGATCGAGGTCCCGGCCGGCGGCGGCGCTCCCCTTTCCGCGATCGAAGCGGCCGAGGCGCGCGTGCCGAAGCCCATGAAGCTCGGCGAAAGCAAAGGCCTCGGCGTCCTCAGCGTGCGGCTCGAACGGGGCAAGGAGCCGCGCGCGCTGGTCGAGGTCGCGGTTCCGGCCGGAACGGGCTTCGACCTTTTTGCCGAGGGTCCGACCGAGGACTGGGCCTTGCCGCTCCCGGAGAAGATCGAGGCCAAGGGCGGCCGCGCCCGTTTCACCGTTCCGATCGACGGCGCTCCGCCCGGCATGAAGCCCGGCAGCTTCCCCGCCAAGCTGAAATTCACTTTGGTCGCAGGCAGCGAGGCCATCGAGGTCGAAGCCCCGCTCGACTAGAGCATGATCCCGAAAAGTGGGAACCGGTTTTCGGAAAAGATCATGCTCAATCAAAAAGCTAGACCGCGATCCCGATTCAATCTCAATCGATTGCGGTCTAGAATGCCTGACGCAATAGGATAGGCTCGGCCGGCGTTCCGGCTTTCCAGCAACGAACGGACAAGACCATGATTAAGGTCGGCGACAAACTTCCCGATGCGACGTTCCGCGTGGTGACGGCCGAGGGACCCACGCCGCGCACCACCAGCGAAGTCTTCAAGGGCAAGCGGGTGGTGCTGGTGGGTATGCCCGGCGCCTTCACCGCGACCTGCAGCAAGAATCATCTGCCGGGCTACGTCGAAAAGGCCCAAGCGATCCGCGCCAAGGGCGTCGATGCGATCGTGGTCACCGCCGTCAACGACCATTGGGTGATGAATGCCTGGGGCAAGGCGAGCGGCGGCGAGGGCAAGATTCTCTTCCTCGCCGACGGTAACGGCGAATTCGCCAAGGCGATCGGGCTCAATTATGACGCCAGCGAGCGCGGCATGGGCGGCGTGCGCTCGAAACGCTATGCCATGCTGGTCGAGGACGGCGTGGTGAAGGTGCTCAACATCGAGACGGAGACCGGCAAGGCCGAGGTTACCAGCGCCGACAATCTGATGAAATCGCTGTGACCTTTCGCCGTCCGGCGCGGGCCGGCATTCAAGCGATGATGTCGGGAAAAAGCTGATCCTCGATCCGGCTGATCTGGTCGCGCAGCTGCAGCTTGCGTTTCTTGAGGCGCTGCACCTGTAGCCGGTCGTATCCGGGCACGGCCAGGAGCGCCTCGATCGCGGAATCGAGGTCGCGGTGCTCCTGCTTCAGCCGCTCCAACTCTGCACGGAGTTCGCGTTCTTCCTCTGCGTTCATAGCCCGCCGCCGCGCCTCGGCTGTGCCCGCCGACCGCTCCGCAAGTATCGCGCCCGCTTCCGCTACTCGCAAGCAAGCGCAGCCTATGCGGCGGGCCGGCAGCCGATCGGCAAGCGTCCACAGTGGATTATTGCGCCGCAGCACGCCTGCCTCCGTCGACTTCGAGCGGCCGCCATGGCAAACTCGCCGGGTCGGACCCCGAACAGGGAGAGATCGCATCCATGTCCATGCAGGCGCAGCTTGTCGACCTAGAGCGTCAACACCAGGCACTGGAGCGCGAGATCAAGGAAGAGCTTGCGCATCCGGGAACCAATACGCTCAAGCTGTCGGAGTTGAAGCGACGTAAGCTGCAAGTGAAGGACGAGATCGAGCGGTTGCGGCACGAAGTCGAGGGAACCGTGCACTGATCCCCCGACCCGGCCACTGAGCTGAAGCCGCCGGTCCGTCGATCGGCGGTTTCGTTTTTGTCGGCTCCGCCCTTTCTTTATTTTCGTCCGCCATCGACCTATAACGCGATGCAGAACGCCCGGAGGCGAGATGGCCGGCCATTCGCAATTCAAGAACATCATGCACAAGAAGGGCCGGGCGGACGCGGCCCGCGCCAAGCTGTTCGGCAAGCTCGCGCGCGAAATCACGGTCTCGGCCAAGCTCGGCATGCCGGACCCGGCGTTCAATCCACGCCTGCGCGCGGCCATGCTGGCGGCGCGCGCCGAGAACATGCCGAAGGACAATATCGAGCGCGCGATCAAGAAATCGCAGGGCGGAGAGGGCGAGAACTACGACGAGATTCGCTACGAGGGCTACGGGCCGGGCGGGGTCGCCATCATCGTCGAGGCGCTCACCGACAACCGCAACCGCACCGCCTCCGAGGTGCGCTCCTATTTCACCAAGAACGGCGGCAGCCTGGCCGAGACCGGCGCGGTCTCCTTCATGTTCAGCCGCATGGGGGTCGTGCAATACGACGCGGACAAGGCCTCGGCCAACGCCATGCTGGAGGCGGCGATTGAAGCCGGCGCCGAAGACGTTTCCTCCTCCGCGGCCGGCCACGAGGTGATCTGCGCACCCGAAAGCCTGCACGAGGTTGCCCGCGCGCTGGAGGCGAAGTTCGGCGAGCCGCGCAAGAGCGGGCTGATGTGGCGGCCGCAGAACAGCGTCCCGGTGGGCGACGAGGAGGGCGAGAAGCTCTTGAAGCTCATCGAGACGCTCGAGGACAACGACGACGTCCAGAACGTCTATGCCAATTTCGAGATTTCCGACGCCCTACTCGCCAAGCTGAGCGCGTAATATCGGGTCGAACCGGTCCGATTCGCGCATGAAGCCCGTCCGCATTCTCGGTCTCGATCCCGGTCTCCGCCGCACCGGCTGGGGGGTGGTGGAAATTGCCGGCAATGCGCTTTCCTATGTGGCCTGCGGCTCGGTGGAGACCGACAAGGAAGCCGACCTGGCGGTGCGGCTGGCGGAATTGCACCAAGGGCTTGCCGCCGTGGTCGCGCGCTACAGCCCGGACGAGGCGGCGGTGGAGGAGACCTTCGTCAATGCCGATTCCCGCGGCGCGCTGAAGCTTGGCCAGGCGCGCGGGATTGTACTGTTCGTTCCGGCGCAAGCGGGCTTGCCGGTCGCCGAATATGCGCCGAACCTCGTGAAGAAATCGATCGTCGGCGCCGGTCGCGCCGAGAAGGCGCAGGTGCGCATGATGGTGAAAGTGCTGCTGCCGAAAGCGGACCCTGCGACCGAAGACGCCGCCGACGCGCTCGCCATCGCCATCACCCACGCGCATCATCGCAGCGCACCCGCGCTTCGGCTCGCGGCCGGAGGCCGGCCATGATCGGCAAGCTCTCCGGCGTGATCGACAATTTCGGCGAAGACTCCGTCGTCATCGACGTGCACGGCGTTGGCTATCTGGTGCATTGCTCGGCGCGCACGCTGCAGGCTTTGCCGGCGGCGGGCGAGGCGGCGACGCTCGCGATCGAAACTTGGGTGCGGGAGGACCAGATCAGGCTTTACGGCTTCGCCATCGGCCTGGAGCGCGAATGGTTCCGGCTCTTGACCCAGGTGCAGGGGGTGGGCGCCAAGGTCGCGCTCGCGGTGCTCTCGACCTTGAAGATCGCCGAGATCGCCAACGCCATAGCGCTCGGCGATAAGGCGCAAATTTCGCGCACGCCCGGCGTCGGGCCGAAGCTCGCGCAACGCATCGTGGTCGAGCTCAAGGACAAGGCGCCGGCCTACGCCAGCGTCGATCCGGCGGTGGTGCGGTTGCAGGGCGATATTTCCGAGCGGCGCGCGCCGCAGCCGGTCGCCGACGCGGTATCGGCGCTCGTCCATCTCGGTTATGGCGAGATTCAGGCGAGCATCGCCGTTGCCGCTGCGGTACGCACGGCGGGTGAGGGCGCCACTACCGAGACGTTGATCCGTACCAGCTTGAAGGAATTGGCGAAGTGAGCGCGCGTCTGGTCGCCCCCGAGCGCCGCGAAGAAGACGCGGCCGAGCCGAGCCTGCGGCCGCAGCGGCTCGCCGAATTCATCGGCCAGGCCCAGGCCTGCGCCAATCTCGGTGTCTTCATCGAGGCCGCGCGCACCCGCAAAGAGGCGCTCGATCACGTTTTGCTCGTGGGCCCGCCCGGCCTCGGCAAGACCACGCTCGCCCAGATCATCGCCCGCGAACTCAACGTCAATTTCCGCGCCACCTCGGGTCCCGTCATCGCCAAGGCCGGCGATCTCGCCGCACTCTTGACCAATCTCGAGGACCGCGACGTGCTGTTCATCGACGAGATTCACCGGCTCAATCCGGCGATCGAGGAAATCCTCTATCCGGCCATGGAGGACTATCAGCTCGACCTCATCATCGGCGAAGGGCCGGGCGCGCGCTCGGTCAAGATCGACCTTGCCCGTTTCACACTCATCGGCGCCACCACCCGCTCGGGCCTCCTTACCACGCCGCTGCGCGAACGTTTCGGTATTC
>JAUSIF010000387.1 GCA_030648135.1 Xanthobacteraceae bacterium | reverse complement strand
GCTAGACCGCGATCGATTGAGATTGAATCGGGATCGCGGTCCAGCTTCTTGATTGAACATGATCTTTTCCGACCTTCCTTCGCCCGCCGAAGCGGGCTTCGCGAAGGCGGGAAACCGGTTCCCACTTTTCGGGATCATGCTCTAGCGCTTGGCATCCGTCTCGTCGAGCTTGCGCGCTTCCTCGGGCAGCATGATCGGAATTCCGTCGCGGATCGGATAAGCGAGCTTGGCGGAACGCGAAATCAATTCCTGGCGCTCGCGGTTATATTCGAGCGGGCCTTTGGTGAGCGGGCATACCAGGATTTCGAGCAGCTTCGGATCGATGGCCGAACGTTTTTCCGTCATGAATACTTCCTTATTCACTCTCGATGGATGACGCGCGCGTCACTGAATCGTTTTTTCGCCGCCATCGCCGCGTTCGGCAAGGGCCATTTCGGTGACCGCGATCAGGATATCGGCGCGGGTCTTCAGATCCGGCGCCTCCAACAGCGCCTGTTTCTCCTTGGCGCCGTAAGGCGACATCATGGCGAGGCCGTTGACCAGCGCTTCGGTCGGCGCTTCGCGGATGCCGGCCCAATCGGCCTCGATGCGGTTGGCTGATAAATATGACGCGAGCGTATGCATGAGCGAATCGCGATCGACCTTCTCCTCGTCCTGATTGGGCATGAAATCCCCGGCGAAAGGATTGAAGTCGATGCGGCACTGGCGATAGGGCGTCGTCACCGCGAGTTCCTCGATCACGCGATAGCGCGCGATCCCGGTCAAGGTCATCAAATAGTGCCCGTCGCCGGTCTCGGCGATTTCCGTGATCCGACCGGCACAACCGACGTTATAGAGAATCGGGTGCGATTCCGGAGCCGCCTTGGCTTCGTCGGGCTGGATCATGCCGACGATCCGGGTCGCCTTGAGCGCTTCGTCGACCATGGTGAGATAGCGCGGCTCGAAGATATTGAGCGGCAACTGGCTGCGCGGCAAGAGCAGAGCGCCCGCCAGCGGGAAGACGGGAATCTCCGCCGGCAAGTCCTGAGGCCTCCGATAGACCGCGTTCATCGCCATCATCGCCTCCGGGTCTGAGGTTCGCATTACGCGAACAGGATCGAAGACAACCGCCGCCGTCCTTCGATTGTGATCTCGTCGGTCGGTCCCCAGGCCTCGAAGAACTGCAAGAGCTGCTTGCGCGCGCCGTCATCGTTCCATTTGCGGTCGCGCCGGACGATTTCCAGGAGATGGTCGAGCGCACTCGCACGTTTGCCGCGGGCGTTGAGCGCGATCGCGAGGTCGAAGCGAGCCTGGTGATCCAAGGGATTGGCCGCGACCTTGGCCTCAAGCGCGGTGGAATCGCCGAGCGAGGCTGCCTGCTCGGCGAGCTCGAGCGCGGCGCGTGCCGCCGAAACGGCAGGGTCGTTCTCCTTGCCTTTCGGGATCAGCGACAAGGTCGCGCGCGCCGGACCCATATTCCCGGCCTTGACATGCGAACGCACAAGACCGGCGAGGGCATGAACGTTCTCGGACTCCTCGGCGAGCACTTGCGCGAACAGATCGGCGGCGCCGGCGGCGTCGCCCTTAGCGAGCAAATCTTCGGCGGTCTTGACGAGCTCAGCTGACGCTCCGCCGACCTTGCCGACCAGGCGCTCGGTGAAGGCGGCGACCTGGCTCTCCGGCAGCGCGCCCACGAAACCGTCGACCGGCTGGCCTTTGACGAAGGCGAAGACGGCCGGGATCGACTGGATGCCGAGCTGGGACGAAATCTGCGGATGCTCGTCGATGTTTATCTTGACGAGCTTCAGCTTGCCCTTGGCCGCCCGCACCAGCTTTTCGAGCACGGGCCCGAGCGTCTTGCAGGGGCCGCACCAGGGCGCCCAGAAATCCACCAGTACCGGCCGGCGGCGCGACTCTTCGATTACGTCCTTGACGAAACCTTGCGTCGTCGTGTCGGAGACGAGGTCGTCGACAGGCAGCGGTGCGGCCGGCCCCTGATTCAGCAACATTCTCAGCTCCACATCGGTCTCGGACGGAGAATAAATGGGAGGTTCGAGACGCGAATGCAATCTCCACGCGGGAAGCCTATTTCTGCCCACTTTCCGCGCCCGGTCCCGAAACCGCAACAACCCGCGGCTCGTGTCCAGTAGCCTCAAGGAAGCGCAGGAGATCGGCGGTCGCGATCCGGGTGGTGCGCGTATTGACGAGCGGATGGAAGTTTAGGCTGTCGTGGGCGAGCAGCGCTTGGTCGAGCACGATCGAGACCCGGCCCTCCCGGTCGTTCACAGCGGCGAAAGGAGTGACTGAGCCGGGCTCGACGCCGAGCGTCGCCTGCAGGATCTCGGCCTTGCCGAAGGAAAGCCGTCCCGAGGCACCGATGCGGCGATGCAGATGCCTCAAATCTATTTTTGCGTCCTCTCTGGCGACGACGAGAAAGAGACGGTCTTTACGGTCTTCGAGAAAAAGATTCTTGGTATGGGCGCCCGCAATCTCGCCGCGCAGGCTGCGCGATTGCTCGACTGTGAACAATGGCGGATGAGTCACCGTCGTGGTGGTGATGCCGAGGCGGTCGAGCAGCGCGAACAGATCGTCGGGCGTCGCTGGCATGGCACCAAAGGGACCGGTGTTTTGGTTAATCAAGGGCTTTTAGCGAGCCATTCGTTCGCATCGCAAGTTCGGTGCGAGGGCCGGGCGGTTGCTTTCACGGGCGCTTTTGGCATAGAACCGCCTCGGCAGTATTGCCACCATACCTCATGGATGCGGGTGTAGCTCAGGGGTAGAGCACGACCTTGCCAAGGTCGGGGTCGAGGGTTCGAATCCCTTCGCCCGCTCCAAATTCAAACTTCCGGAAACATTTGCAGCATCCCCACGTGGGGGATGTGCCGTGGCGGCGCCGCGGAGCGCCCGCTCGATAATTTCCGGCGCTTATCCGCCGCGTTCAACGTAGCTCGGCGTTGATTTTTTCGAGTATAGCGCTGCCGGGACAGAGCTCGGCCTCGCCGAGCCGATTGAGCGGCGTCTTGGTGACGTTCAGGCGCGCGACCATATCTTCTGGCTCCGGCTCGACAAAGAGGAGCCCGGTCACGATTTCGCCCGCCGCCTGATGCCGCTGGAGAAAGGCGAGGGCGCCATTGCGGTCAGTCGGGTCGTAGTCGGCCGCGAGTTTCTTGAGGTTGAGAAAAGTGCCGTCGTGCTGGCGCACGAGCGCCGAAGTGCCCGGCGCGTAATCGGCCTTGATCTCTTGCTTGGCTTCCATGAACTCGAGCGAATTTACGGCTTCGTTGTGCTCGCGCACGTAATCGAAGCTCTTGGTCGAGCCCGGATGGTTGTTGAAAGCAACGCACGGGCTGATGCAGTCGATGAAGGCGGCGCCGCGATGGGCAATTGCCGCCTTGATCAGCTCGACCAGCTGCTTCTTGTCGCCGGAGAAGCTGCGGGCGACGAAGCTCGCGCCCATCAGGAACGCCATGCCGACGAGATCGATAGGCGAATCCTGATTGCTGGCACCCCGTTTCGACTTCGAGCCTTTATCTGCGGTGGCGGAGAACTGGCCCTTGGTGAGGCCGTACACGCCGTTGTTCTCGACGATATAGACCATGTTGACGCCGCGGCGCAGGCAATGGGCGAACTGGCCGAGGCCGATCGAGGCGGAGTCGCCGTCGCCGGAAACGCCGAGATAAATGAGATCGCGGTTGGCGAGATTGGCGCCGGTCATGACCGACGGCATGCGGCCGTGCACGCTGTTGAAGCCGTGGCTCTGGCCCAGGAAATAATCGGGGGTCTTGGATGAGCAGCCGATGCCGGAGAGCTTGGCGATCCGGTGCGGCGGCAGATCGAGCTCGAAACAGGCCTGGATCAGCGCCGCGCTGATCGAATCATGGCCGCAGCCGGCGCACAGCGTCGAGACCTTGCCCTCGTAATCGCGATGGGTGAAGCCGAGCTTGTTGTGCGGCAGCTTCGGGTGATGGAGCTTGGGCTTGACGATATAGGTCATGATGCCACCCTTCTGAGCGGAACCGGCATGATTTCCTGCATGCGGCGCGAAATACCGCTCACGATGAAATGCGCCGTCACCGGCGTGCCGTCATAGTGCAGCACCGAAACGATCTTGTTCGCATCAACGCGCCCGGTGTCGAGCAGAAGCGTCTTCAATTGCGCGTCGCGATTCTGCTCGACAAGAAAGATGCGTTCGTGAGCGCGAATGAAGTCGATGATCTCATCGACGAAGGGATAAGCACGCACGCGCAAGGTATCGAGATGAATGCCGTTCACCTCGAGCATGCCGATGGCCTCATCCATGGCGGTGGTGGTCGAGCCATAATAGATCGCACCGAAGCGCGTCGCCTCGCGCGCATTGCGGCGCACCGGGGCAGGCAGGAGCGACTTGGCGGTGTCGAATTTCTTGAGCAGGCGCTCCATGTTGTCGACATAAACCGGCCCTTCCTCGCTGTAGCGCGCATAGCGGTCGCGTGAAGTGCCGCGGGTGAAGAACGAGCCCTTGGTCGGGTGCGTGCCCGGCAAGGTGCGATAGGGGATGCCGTCGCCGTCGACGTCGAGATAGCGGCCGAAATCCTTGCCGGCTTCGAGATCCTCGAAGGTCATTACCTTGCCGCGGTCATATTTACGCTTGTCGTCCCAGGCTAGCGGCTCCACCAGCCACTCGTTCATGCCGATATCGAGATCGGACATGACGAAAATCGGGGTTTGCAGGCGGTCGGCGAGATCGAAGGCCTTGGCAGCGAACTCGAAGCATTCGCCCGGTTCGGCGGGGAACAAGAGCACGTGGCGGGTGTCGCCGTGCGAAGCATAGGCGCAGGAAAGGATGTCCGACTGCTGGGTGCGGGTCGGCATGCCGGTCGAAGGTCCGCCGCGCTGCACGTCGAAGATTACCGCCGGAATCTCGGCAAAATGGGCGAGCCCGATGAATTCCTGCATCAGCGAGATACCGGGGCCGGCGGTCGCGGTAAAGGCGCGTACGCCGTTCCAGGCCGCGCCGATCACGATGCCGATCGCGGCAAGCTCGTCCTCGGCCTGGATAATGGCGAAGCGGTGGGTGCCGTCTTGATCGACCCGGTAGCGCTGGCAATAGCGCTGGAAGGCTTCCGCCATCGAGCTTGAGGGCGTGATCGGATACCAGGCGGCGACGGTGGCGCCGGCATAGACGGCGCCGAGTGCGGCGGCGGCGTTGCCTTCGATCAGAATTTTATTGCCCACGCGGTCGCAGCGACGCAGCTTGAGCCCGATCGCTCCGTTCAGATGTTTGCGCGCGTAATCGCGGCCGATGTGAAATGCCTCGACATTGGGCGCAAGCAGCTTTTCCTTGCCCTGATACAGCTCGCCGATCAGCTTCTCGATCACCTCAGGTTCGATGTCCAGGAGTTGCGAGAGCGCGCCTACATACATGATGTTCTTGAACAGCTGGCGCTGGCGCGGATCCGAATATTGCTTGTTGCAGATCTCGGTCAGCGGCATGCCGACGACATTGATATCGTCGCGGAACTTCGAAGGCGGCAGCGGCTTCGACGAATCGTAGAACAGATAGCCGCCGGAATCGATCGATTTCACATCATTGTCCCAGGTCTGCGGATTCATCGCGACCATGAGATCAACGCCGCCACGTCGGCCGAGATGGCCCGCTTCGGAGACGCGCACTTCGTACCAGGTGGGTAGGCCCTGGATATTCGACGGGAAAATGTTGCGCGAGCCAACGGGCACGCCCATGCGGATCATGGCGCGGCCGAACAGCCGGTTCGCGCTCGCCGAACCCGAGCCGTTGACGTTGGCGAACAGGACGACGAAGTCGTTCGTCCGCTCTAGCCGTGCCGGCATTGCTTCCCTCCCGTTGCCTGCGCCATATCGAGCAGGAACTTCTGCATGTCCCAAGCGCCGGTCGGGCAGCGCTCGGCGCAGAGACCGCAGTGCAGGCAGACGTCCTCGTCCTTGATCATCACGCGTTTGGTCTTGAGCGGCGGCGATACATAAAGATCCTGAGTCAGATTCTCCGCCGGCGCCGTGAGGCGCTTGCGCAGATCCGATTCCGGCCCGTTCCCCGTAAAGGTGATGCAATCCACCGGACAGATGTCGACGCAGGCGTCACACTCGATGCAGAGGTCGCGGGTGAACACCGTCTGCACGTCGCAATTGAGGCAACGCTGCGCTTCCTTGAAGCCAAGCGCGCGATCGAAGCCGAGCTCGACCTCCGCCCGGATGTCCTTGAGCGTGACCGACTGATCGCGGAGCGGCACCTTGAAGCGATGGTCGAGCGAGACGTCGTTGTCGAAGATCCACTCGTGAATACCCATCTTCTGGCTCACCAGATTGACCAAGGGCGGCGGCCGGTCGTTCATGTCCTCGCCGCGGCAGAGCTTGTCGATCGAAATCGCGGCATCGTGGCCGTGGGCGACCGCCCAGATGATGTTCTTCGGGCCGAAGGCGGAGTCGCCGCCGAAGAACACCTTGGGATGGGTCGATTGCAGGGTCTTGGGATCGACCTTGGGCATACCCGAGCGGTCGAATTCGATGCCGATGTCGCGTTCGATCCAGGGGAAGGCATTCTCCTGGCCGACCGCGACCAACACATCGTCGCAGGGAAAATGCTGGTCGGGCTCGCCGGTCGGCACCAGTTCGCGCCGGCCCTTCTCGTCGCGCACAGCCTTGACCTTCTCGAACCGGACGCCGTCGAGGCGCCCGTTTTTGTGGGTGAATTCCTTCGGCACCAGATAATTGAAGATCGGGATGCCCTCATGCGTGGCGTCTTCCTTCTCCCAGGGAGATGCCTTCATCTCGGCAAAGCCGGAACGTACGACGACCTTCACGTCTTCGCCGCCGAGCCGGCGCGAGGAGCGGCAACAGTCCATGGCGGTGTTGCCGCCGCCGAGCACGATCACGCGCTTGCCGATCTTGGTCGTGTGACCGAAGGAGACGCTGGACAACCAGTCGATGCCAATATGGATATTGGCGGAGGCTTCCTTGCGACCGGGAATGTCGAGGTCACGCCCGCGCGGGGCGCCGCAGCCGACGAAGATCGCGTCGAAGTCCTCGGCGATGAGCGCCTTCAAGCTGTCGATGTGCTTGCCGCCGACAAATTCGATGCCGAGATCGAGGACATAGCCCACCTCCTCGTCGAGCACGGTCTCGGGCAGGCGGAATTTCGGAATCTGGGTGCGCATCATGCCGCCGGCGCGCGCATCCTGGTCGAGGATGACGCATTCATAGCCGAGGGGCGCGAGATCGCGCGCGACGGTAAGCGATGCTGGTCCGGCGCCGATGAGCGCGATGCGCTTGCCGTTCTTTTTGGCCGGAGCTATCGGCAGTAAACCGCGGACATCGTCCTTATTGTCGGCGGCGACGCGCTTCAGGCGGCAGATCGCGACCGGATTGGGTTCAATGCGGCCTCTGCGGCAAGCGGGCTCGCACGGACGGTCGCACGTGCGCCCGAGAATTCCCGGGAACACGTTCGACTTCCAGTTCACCATGTAGGCGTCGGTGTAGCGTCCGGCGGCGATCAAACGGATGTATTCGGGAACCGGCGTATGGGCGGGGCAGGCCCATTGGCAATCGACCACCTTGTGAAAATAATCCGGGTTGCGGATGTCGGTCGGTGGCAGACCGACTCCGCGCGCGTGCGCGCCGGCGGGGTCTGACGCCTCCCGGCTGTTCGGCTCCAGCGTCGTGGTGCCGTTACTCATGGGAAAATTCCTCGCACCGTTCCCGATCTCCCGGTCCCGCTGTCGGGCTCGTGCCCAATAGCGATCCATATTCCGGTGGGAAGCGACACCGCTGCCGATGCTGTTCCAGGACTGAATCTGCCGAATCAGCCCGGCGCCTTTTCGCCTGTTTTGATGCGAGAGCCTAGCGCGAACAGCGACGATCCGGTGGCCACTCCTCCGGTTTTGTTCATTCTTATCATATTCTTCCCCATATTAACCTTGGCTTTAAGGCTGATATATCCCGATCCTTGATCGGCAATTTGGCCGCCGGAGGCGGTAAATCGGGATGTCTTCCCGGCCAAGTTCCGGGCAGCGCTATTTTCGTGCCATAGAGCGATGTTGCGGTGCCGTTCCGTGCTTCCGACCGTCGATTCTCGCCCAGCCCGGTCTGGAAAGGCGGTTCGCCGATTGGTGGCATACCAAGCCGGGCTCGCTCGCGCCTGCCGGTGCCGATATAACGTCCGGGTCCGATGTGCTCGTGGGGTATCCTATGCCGAAAGTATCAGGCCGTTTGCGCGTCCTCCTTGCCGTCATCGCCATGGGCTTCTTGGTGGCGGGCTGCGGCATCAATGCCATTCCGACCCAGGAAGAGAAGGCCAAGGCCGCCTGGAGCGAAGTGCTCAATCAGTATCAACGGCGGACCGACCTCATTCCCAATCTGGTGGAAACGGTGAAGGGCTTCGCCCAGCAGGAGCGCGATGTGCTCACCGCGGTGGTCGAGGCTCGCGCCAAGGCAACCCAGATCCGGGTCGACGCCTCCACCATCACCGATCCCGAAGCCTTCAAACGCTTTCAAGACGCGCAATCGCAGCTATCGGGCGCACTCGGCCGGTTGCTCGCGACCGTCGAGGCCTATCCGCAGCTCAGGTCGAACCAGAACTTCCTCACCCTGCAGGCGCAATTGGAAGGCACCGAGAACCGCGTCGCGGTGGCCCGGCGCGACTACATCGAGGCGGTGCGCCTGTACAATACCGAACTCAGGACCGTTCCGGGCGTGATCTGGGCGACCCTGCTCTATCGCAACAACAAGGCGATGGAGACCTTCACCATCGCCGACGAGCAAATGCGCGTACCAAAAGTGCGCTTCAACTAAGGCGCGGTGTTGCACGGCTTGCGGCGGGGCAAGTGATGACGGGCGCGATCCACTCGCTCATTCGGCCGGTGAGAGGCGGATCCGCGGTCTTTCTCGCGCTGCTGCTCTTGACCGGCGTTGCGCTCGCGCAGTCGATCGTATTTCCGAAATTGACCGGACGCGTCGTCGACGAGGCGCGTCT
>JAUSIF010000383.1 GCA_030648135.1 Xanthobacteraceae bacterium | reverse complement strand
TAAGTGCGCCGCGTCGCGGTCTTATAGGGCATGTCGGCGGCGCGGATGAAATTCCTGTTCCGCACCGCGTCCGGCGTCTCGCCGGTCTCGCGCGCGACGGCGTCCACCAGCCGCTCGATCACATAAGCCGCCTCGGGCCGGCCGGCGCCGCGATAGGCATCGACCGGCACGGTGTGGCTGTAGACGCCGCGGATGCGCGCGTGCAGCGCCGGAATGCGATAGACGCCGGTGAGCACGGTGGCGCCGATCCAGGGAATGAACGGGCCGTAAAAAGCGAGATAGGCGCCGAGATTGGCGAGCGTATCCACGCGCAAGGCGAGAAAGCGGCCGTCGCCGTCGAGCGCCATTTCCGCCACGGTGAAATTATCGCGGCCCTGGCTGTCGCCAAGGAAATGCTCGGAGCGGTCGGCGATCCAGGCGACGGTGCGCCCCAATCGCTCCGCCGCCACGGCGGCGAGCGCATATTCGCGATAGGGCGCGGTCTTGGTGCCGAAGCCGCCGCCGACATCGCCGGTCACCACCCGCAGCCTGGCGCGCGGGATTTTCAAAACATCGTCGGCGAGCGAGTCGCGGATGGTATGGCTACCCTGGCTCGCGAGCGTCAGCGTCAAGCCGGAAGCGCGATCGAATTCGGCGACCACCCCGCGGGTCTCGATATAATTGGTAACGAGACGCTGGTTGACGAGTTCCAGCTTCACCACGCGCCAGGCGGCGGCGAAGGCGCGCGCGGTCGCGGCCTCGTCGCCGAGCTCGCAGAGAAAAGCGATGTTGCCCGGCCGCTCGGCCCACACCAGCGGCGCGCCCGGCGCCGCGGCGGCACGCACGTCGGCCACCGCCGGCAGCGGCTCCCAGTCGATTTCGATCGCCTCGACGGCATCCTTCGCCTGATCGAGCATGTCGGCGACCACGCAGGCGACCGCATCACCCACATGGCGGACCACGCCGTCGGCGAGCACCGGAAAACGCGGCACCCACATTTCCTTTTCGTTCTTCGGCTCGATCGTGCCCGCGCAGGGCATCGGCCCGAGATTCGCGATATCGCCGGCGGTGAGCACCAGGCGCACGCCCGGAAGCTCGCGCGCGGGCGCAAGATCGCGGAAGCGAAAGCGCGCATGCGCATGCGGCGAGCGCACCACCACCGCGCGCAACGCACCCGCTGGAATGGCGTCGGCCACGAAGCGGCCGCGGCCGGTGAGCAGCGCCGGGTCCTCGACCCGCACGTGCGGTTGGCCGATGCCGAATTTAACGGGGTGCATGGCTCCTTCGTACTATGGATGGGGGGCGGATTGAAACGCTCGCGGCGATTGCCGAACTTGCGGCGGCCACGGGACCGTCAGACGCCGCGTCTGCCGCCCCAGGCGAGCACGTGCAGCTGCGGCAGGACGGTGGCGGCGAACCAGCGGTCCGCCGTCGCCTTCGCGGCGAGCCAGCGGAACCGGCGCATCAGATCGTCGATGTCGATCTCGCCGCTCGAGCCTGCAGCCGCCCCCATCGGAGCGGGATTGCAGACCTGAAGATAGACCGGCAAGGCCGGATGCCGATCCGCCGCCATGCGGGCATAGGCATAATCGGCGTCGTCGAGCACGACGATCTTGAGCGCGCACCGCGGTCCGCCGGCTGCGGCCGCGATGCAGTCGTCGAAGGCCTGCCAGTCGGTGGCCATTCCCGAGGAAGGCGGCTTGGGGCTGAGCACGAGCCATTCCAGCGCGGCGAACCACGGCTGTGCAACGCTGCCCTGGGTTTCCAGGGCGAACGTGTGGCCTTTGCCTTTGCCGAGCTCGATGAGCGGCGCCAGCGGCTGCAGCGCCGGGTTGCCGCCCGACAGCGACACCAAGAGCGGCGCACCACCGGCCAGCTGATCGACCCGCGCCAGGATTTCGGCCGGGGTCATCAGGGCCCATTCGTCCCGGTATTCGGGCAGGACCGCGTAGAGCGTATCGCACCAGCGGCAGCGAAAGTCGCAGCCGCCCGTGCGCACGAACACCGTCGGGCGGCCAATCAGCGGCCCCTCGCCCTGGATCGTCGGACCGAAAATCTCGCTGACGCGGATGCCGTCCTTCATGGCCGGTATTCGGCCCAGGTTTGCGGCGTCTCGCTGACGCGGACGGCCACGATTTCCGGCCAGCGCTGCTTACACCAGTCGTAGATCCACTTGGCGATGACCTCGCTGGTGGTCCGATCGTGTCCCAAGACCTCGTTGAGATGCCGGTGGTCGAGGCTCTGCTCGATAAATTCCTTCAACACCGACAGTTGGAAATAATCGCGGACGAAGCCGCTCGCATCGAGCGCGGCCGATTGCAGCACGACCTCGACTTCGTAGTTGTGCCCGTGCAGCTGCGCGCAAGGATGTTGCGCCGGCAGGCCGCCGATGAAATGAGACGCCGAAAAGGCAAATCGCTTGGCGATCGTGTACATGGTCGTGACCTAAGATGCTCGTCCTGCCCCCTTGCCGACGCACCGCATGGCCTATTCCGCTTACGAGCGCACCGCGGCCTTTTTCGCGCGCGCACCCGCGAGAGCGGCGAGCCGGCTGCATACCACGTAGAACACCGGCGTGAACACGAGCCCGAACAGCGTCACCCCGATCATGCCGAAAAATACCGTGGTGCCGAGCGTCTGCCGGAGCTCGGCGCCGGCTCCGATCGCCCACACCAGCGGCGAGACGCCGAGGATGAAGGCGAGCGAGGTCATCAGGATCGGCCGCAAGCGCAGCCGCGCCGCTTCCGCCGCCGCCGCGTAGCGGTCGCGCCCGCGATCCTCGAGCTGCTTGGCGAATTCGACGATCAGAATCGCGTTCTTGGGGGCGAGCCCAATCAGCACGACGAAGCCCACTTGCGTCAGAATATTGTTGTCTTGGCCGCGCAGCACCACGCCCGAGATCGCGGCCACCAGGCACATCGGCACGATCAAGATCACCGCCAGCGGCAGCGTCAGGCTTTCATATTGCGCCGCCAGCACCAGGAACACGAAGGTCACCGCCAGCACGAAGGCGAAGATCGCCGTGCTTCCGGCCTTGATCTGCTGGTAGGCGAGCGTCGTCCATTCGTAGGCGAAGCCGTCGGGCAAGGTCTCGGCCGCGAGCTTCTCCATGATTTCGATCGCCTGGCCCTGGCTGAATCCGGGCGCCGCGGCGCCGTCGAGTTCGGCGGCGGGATAGAGATTGTAGCGCGGCACGCGATAGGGCCCGGAGCGGTCGCTCACGGTGGTGAACGAGCCGAGCGGCACCGTGTCGCCGCGCGAATTGCGCACGCGTATCTTGAGCACGTCATTGGGATCGAGCCGGTAGCGGTCTTCCGCCTGCACGGTCACACGGAAGGTGCGGCCGAACAGATTGAAGTCGTTGACATAGGACGAGCCGATATAGACCTGCAGCGCGTTGAATACGTCAGGCACGTTCACGCCCAACAACTGCGCCTTGGTGCGGTCGATATCGAGATAGAGCTGCGGCGTCGAGATCTCGAACAGCGAGAATACTTGGGCGACGCCCGGCGTCTGCGCCGCCCGTCCCATCATGGCATAGACCGTCGCCTGCAACGCCTGCGGTCCGCGTCCGGCGCGGTCCTCGATCATCATGCGGAAGCCGCCGGCATTGCCGATGCCGCGCACCGGCGGCGGCAAAACGGCGACCATGAATCCTTCTTGAATCGCTCCCAGGCGGCGCGTCACCTCGGCCTGGATGCCCGCGGCCGACAAGCGCGCATCCCGGCCGCGTTTCTGGTACGGATCGAGCACCAGAAAAATCGCGCCGGCGTTCGGCGCGTTGGTGAAGGTCGCGCCGGAAAAGCCCACGATGTTCACGCCGTGCGCGACGCCCGGCACCTGCAAGGCGATGTCGGTGGCGCGGCGCATCACCGCGTCGGTGCGCGCGATCGAGGCGCCCGGCGGAAGCTGCGCGATGACGATGAGATAACCGAGATCGACCTGCGGAATGAATCCCACCGGCGCCCGGCGGAACTCATTGAGACCGAACCCGATGACCACGGCATAGACGCCGACCATGACGACCGCGATCCGCACCACCCTGACCGCGAGCTTGCCGTAGCCTTCGGCGAGCCAGTTGAAGTAGGTATTGAACAGATCGAAAAATTTCCGCAGCGGCCATTCCCACGGCTTCGGCTTGTGCTCGCCGTGCGGCTGCAACAACAACGCGCACATGGCGGGCGAGAGCGTCAGCGACACGATCAGCGAAATCACGGTCGCGCCCGCGATGGTGAGCGCGAATTGCCGGTAGAACTGGCCGGAAATGCCGGTGATGAAGGCCGCGGGCACGAACACCGCGCACAACACCAGCGCGATCGCGACCAGCGCCCAGCCGACCTCGTCCATGCTCTTGATCGCGGCATCGCGCGGGCTCAATCCTGCGGCAATGTTGCGCTCGACGTTCTCCACCACCACGATGGCGTCGTCGACCACGATGCCGATCGCGAGCACCAGCCCGAACAGCGTGAGATTATTGAGCGTGAAGCCGAAG
>JAUSIF010000382.1 GCA_030648135.1 Xanthobacteraceae bacterium | reverse complement strand
GCGCGCCGCCGACGCGCTGCCCTTGCCCCCTTCCAGCTCCTTCAGCTCCTCGATGCGGCCATCGAGCCGTTGTTCGGCGGCCTTGATGAGATTCTCCCTGAGCTCCATGTCGCGGGCGCGGCCATCGAGCTCCTGGCGGCGCTCCTGCAGCCGCTCGTAGAGCGCGCGTTCGGCCGGCGATTGCCCGCCGGGCGCCGCGGCCGAAACGCCAACGGGCGTCGCGGGCGTCTTCGGCAGCGCGGCTTGCGCGCCCGGCGCGGACGCGGCGGGCGAAGGCTTTTCAGCCGGCGTTGCGCCCGTGATCTCGACGTCGTCGGTGGTGCTGGCAAGCGTCGCGGGCGCATCCTCGGCGGCCGAAATCGTCGCCGGATCGCGGCCATCGGTCGCCATGAACCCGATCGTCTTCAGCACGAGCAGGCACAGGGCCGCGAAGATCACGATCGGGATGAGGCGAAGCTGCAGCATGATAGTTGCCGTCGCTTAGGCCGCTTTCCCGGCCCGCAGCCGCGCGCGGCTCGCGATCGCCTGGGCGGTGGCGGCCGTCTGAATGACGCCGCGGCTGCCGGTCTCGGCGCGCGGCGGCTGGATGGCATCGCTGTTCGCGGGTTCGACCTGCGCGCCGGCGCTGTTCGCGATCGCTGCTTTTTCCGCCGTCCCGTTCGCCGCCGTTCCGTTCGCGGCCGCGGTGATCTGGATGATGCGCGCGAGGATTTCGTCGCCGCGCTTGAGCTCGCGGCCGAGATCGGCGCCGAAACGCTCGGCCGTGCGCAGCCGCTCGCCGAGGGTATGGTCGCAGTCGCGCACCGTGGCTTTCAGGCCGGCGATCGCGCGCTCGGCGATCTCGGTGGCGGTGACCAGTTCGGCGATGGTTCCGCGCAAGCAGGATTCGTCGGATCGCAATCGCGCCAGCCGGCGGTTCAGGATCATGCAATAGCAGATCGTGATCGCGAGCAGCACCGCCACCAGGCTCTCGATCACCAGTCCAAGGAATGTCGCGCTCACGGGGCCTCCATCGGTTTCAGCATGGTTCCGGCTTTCTCGAACATGGCGAGCGTGGTGCGCGGACGCCGCAACGGCGTTCCCACCCGCACCGCGATCTTCTCCCCGACCCGGCCCATGCGGCCTTCGGCGAGCACGACTTCGCCACAACGCACCTTGACCGTCGCCTCCGGCTTGAGGTCGAGCATGAGCGTTTCGCCGACCTCGAGCCGCATCAGCTGCTTCAGCGGCAGCATGGCCTCGTACAACAGGGCGTCGACCTCGACTTCCGCCTGACTGATCTCGGTCGCCAGATGCCCTTCCCAGATCGGGTCGCGGCCGAATTTGTCGCCCATGAAGGACTGCAACAGGGTCTCGCGGATCGGCTCGATGGTGGCATAGGGCAACAGCATCTCGATGGCGCCGCCGCGGTCCTCCATGTCGATGCGCAACCGCACCAGGATGGCGGCGTTGGTCGGCCGCGAGATGGCGGCGAAGCGTGGATTGGTTTCCAGCCGGTCGATGTCGAACTTGACCGGCGAGATCGGACGGAAGGCCTGTTCGGCGTCGGCGAGCACGACTTCGATCATGCGCTTGATCAGACCGGTCTCGATGGTGGTGTAGGGCCGCCCGTCCACGCGCATGATCATGTGGCCGCGGCGGCCGCCCAACAGCACGTCGATCATCGCGTAGATCAGGTTCGAGTCGACGGTGAACAGGCCGAAATTGTCCCATTGCTCGGCCTTGAACACGGCCAGTATGGCGGGCAGCGGAATCGAGTTGAGATACTCGCCGAACCGCACCGAAGTGATGCGGTCGAGCGAGACCTCCACGTTGTCCGAGGTGAAGTTGCGCAGGCTGGTGGTCATCAAGCGCACCAGCCGGTCGAATACGATCTCGAGCATCGGCAGGCGTTCGTACGACACCATCGCCGAGTCGATGATGGCGCGGATGCCGGAATGGTCGGCGAGCGCCAGATCATCGAGGCTGAAGCCGAGCAGCCCGTCGATCTCTTCCTGATTGAGCACGCGGTCGGCGCTGGCCTTGTCCGCCGTCGCGTATTCGCCGGAATCGACCATGGCCGCCCACTTGGCCGCCATTGCGTCGTCGTTCGAACGCGGCTTGGCGGGCGCCGCGGCTGCGGCCTTGGCTTCCGCTGGAGCGGCAGGCGCGTCCGTGCCGGTTTTGTCCTGGTCCGCCATCGCCCGCTCCCTCACTGCACCACGATTTCCTTAAACAGCACCGCGCGGATGCGGGCGGGCGCGATCGCGTGATTGACGCGCCGCGTCAGCTCCTCCCGCAGCCGAAACAGTCCGGCCGAGCCTTCCAGGTCGACCGCGCGCAGCTCGCGCAGATGCACCTGGAAGGTGTCGAGGACGCGCGGCATCGCCGGTTTCATCGCGTCGATCACGGAAGAATTTTCCACCTCGAGCGTGATTTTCAGCTTCAGATATTGCGGCCGCTCGGTCGAGGCGGCGAGGTTCACGATCATGTCGGGCAGATCGTAGAACACCGCCTTCGGCGCCGCCGCTCCCTCCTTGTTGCTCCCGGCCAGGAAATGCGCGGCCACGCCGCCGAGCAGAACCACGCCCAAGAGCCCGCCGGCGATGAGGATGAGCTGCTTGCGGCTCAAACCCTTGCAGCGGGCGAGCAGCCCGCCGAGGAACGAGGAGCCGGATTTCTGCTGTTGGCCCTCACTCTCCGCGTCCGTCTCTTCGAGATCGGCTGGGGCCGTCGTCACCTTGCTGGCCATGATTGCGCGACCTTCCCGCTTGTATTTGCCGAGCTGCGCGGGAAAGAGGCGGCGTCTCAGGCCGCGCCAATGCTCCCCGCACTGATCCGTACAAACGCTAGGGAACCATGGTTAACGAATGCTTGACGGCGGCAATTTTTGCCGGGTCGTTCATGCCGCCGCGGCCGATCCTGCCGACCCGATTTTCACATAACCAATTGAAATAACAGGTGTATCCGACTTGGCACGGCTCCTGCCAGATACCCTGCGGGCCGAGCTGGGGAGCTTTGGGCCCAAGGGGAGCAAGACCATGGAGAACGCGCTTCTCGTCGGTCTATCGCGTCAGGTCGCGCTGCGCCGCGAGCTCGACGTCATCGCCAACAATCTCGCCAACCTCGGCACCACCGGGTTCAAGGGCGAGAACGTCCTGTTCGAGCAATATCTCGGCTCCGGCGCCCGCGAGAACAATTTCCCGATCCCGGACCAGCGCGTCGCCTTCGTCGTCGATCGGGCCACGCGCACCGATTTCGCGCAAGGCGCGCTCGAGCAGACCGGAAATAAGCTCGACATCGCCATCGACGGCCCGGGTTTCCTCGTGGTCGAGACCCCGCGCGGCGAGCGCTACACCCGCAACGGTTCGTTCGCGCTGGCCGCCAACGGCGAGCTGGTCAATGCCGATGGCAATCGGGTGATCGGAGAGAGCGGCCCGATCGTGCTCGAGCCGGCCGATACCGACATCACCATCGCCCGCGACGGTTCCGTCTCGACCAAGGGCGGCGAGCGCGGACGCATCAAAATGGTGCGCTTCGAGGCCGGGCAAAAGCTTTCGAAGGAGGGCGGCAATCTGTTTTCAACCAGCGCGCAACCGCTGCCGGTGGAGTCGCGCACGAGTCTCATTCAGGGAGCGATCGAGAAGTCGAATGTGCGTCCGATTCAGGAGATCGGACGAATGATCGAGGTCACGCGAGCCTACACCACGCTCGCGAATCTGTTGAGCCGGACCGACGAGCTGCGCGGCAACGCGATCAACAAGCTCGCCGAGGTTCCGGCTTGATGCAGCACTGAGGACAAAGGGGAGCTAGCCATGCGAGCACTTTACACCGCCGCCACCGGGATGATGGCCCAGGAACTCAACGTCGAGGTCATCTCCAACAACATCGCCAACATGCGGACCACGGGG
>JAUSIF010000377.1 GCA_030648135.1 Xanthobacteraceae bacterium | reverse complement strand
TGAGATCAGGCTACAGGCCCTGTCTGGAGCGACTTCGCGGCAAAGATGTGGTTTCTTCAGCCGCGGGGCTTTGCAGGATACCGATTACCCGCTTCGGATCCGATACGAGACTTGCCATGGACCCGGTTTCAGCCCGGCTCGGTTATGACGCGTTGCTCGAGGGCCTGAAGGCCGCGGCCGAGGACACGCGCTTGCGGCTGTTGTTGCTGCTCGGCGAGGCGGAGCTCACCGTGTCCGATCTCACCGACATTCTCGGCCAGTCGCAGCCGCGGATTTCGCGCCATCTGAAACTCCTGGCCGAAGCCGGACTGGTCGAGCGCTTCCGCGAGGCAAGCTGGGCGTTCTATCGCCGGGCCGCCGAGGGGCCGGGCGCCGAGCTCGCGCAGGCGCTTCTGGCGCTGGTCGAACCGGCCGACCCGGTGCTCGCGCGCGATCGCGAGCGGCTCGCCGAGGTGCGGGCGGCCCGCGCCGCCGCCGCCCAGGCCTATTTCCGCAAGCACGCCCGCCAGTGGGACGAGATCCGCAAGCTGCACGTGGCCGAGGCCGCGGTCGAGGCGGCGATCCGCGAAGCGCTGGCGGGTGTTCGCATCGAAGCGCTGCTCGATCTCGGTACCGGCACCGGGCGCATGCTCGAATTGTTTGGGCCGGAGATCGGCCGCGGCGTCGGGATCGACCTCAATCCCGAGATGCTGGCGATGGCGCGCGCCAATCTGGAGCGGGCGGGTCTCAAGAACTGCAATGTGCGCCAGGGCGACATCTATAACCTCGCGCTCGGCCGCGACGCCTTCGACGTGGTGATCGTCCACCAGGTGCTGCATTTTCTCGACGATGGCGGGCGTGCCATCCGCGAGGCGACGCGGGTGCTCAGGCCGGGCGGGCGGCTCTTGGTGGTCGATTTTGCCCCCCACGACCTCGAATTCCTGCGCGAGCAGCATGCCCACCGGCGGCTGGGGTTCGCCGCCGAGACGGTGGCCCAGTGGATGAGCGCCACCGGGCTCGACTTCGTGCTGCACCGCGCGCTCGCGCCCGAAGCCGGCCGGCAGGGAGCGCTCACCGTGTCGCTCTGGCTCGGGCGTGACCCCCGCATGCTGCTGGCGGGATCGGTCCGGGAGATCGCCTGAGCGGAATCGGCCCCGATTCCGGCCCCCATGCCCTGCAAACGGAAGCGCCGGAGGGGTTTCCCCCTCCGGCGCCGGTTCCGCTCGCCGGTCCTGGGGTGTTTCGATCCCCGGAACCGGCAAAGGACTTAGCTCAGAACATGCCGAGCAAGACCGCCCCCACGAAGACGAAGGCGGCGCAGATGGCCAGCACGTTGATCCTATGGGCGAGATCCAATGGTCCTGCCTCCTGGGTCGTTGAGCCTGGCGGGAAGGTACGAAGCGGACGGCTTCGGGCAAGAGTGATTTTTTGTGCATTGCAGCACAAATTTGCGACAGCGGTCGAAATCCCGGCAAAACGCATGAACGGTCATGCCGTGGAGCAGCATGCGCATGGGAATGTGGTGTGGAGACGGTAAAAAATTACCGGGATTCTTGTGGATGAAATCGGGCCGAAGCGGGGCGAGGGGCCCGGTGCCGGCATCGTTGTGCAGGCATTAACGAGCTTCGTTGATCCCGCCTTAAGGCCGTTGCTTGCATTTTCCGCATCATGGCGCGCGGCGTTGCCTGGTATCTCGTCGCCCCGCTCGTCCTGTTGGGGCTCGTCGGCTGCCGCTTCTTCCAATACGAGGAGCGCGATCCCTGGCGCACGCAAGCCGAGGAGCAATGCCTCGCCGAGCGCCTGGTGCAGCCGTCCGCTTATCTCGAAGAGGGCTCCGCCATCGACGGCCCCGGCATCTGCGGCATGATCCACCCGTTCAAGGTTGCGGCCATGAGCGCGGGCAATGTGGCGATCGAACCGCAGGCGAACCTCGCCTGTCCGCTGATCACGAATCTCGAAGGCTGGTTCAATGAGACGGTCCAGCCCGCGGCCGCCGCCTGGTTCGGCGAGCCGGTCATCGAGATCCGCCAGCTTTCCTCCTATTCCTGCCGCTCCATGAACGGCCAGCGCGGCGCCTCCATTTCCGAGCATGCCTTCGGCAACGCGCTCGACGTGGCGACCTTCAGGCTCGCCAGCGGGCGCGAGGTGAAGGTGAAGGACGGCTGGAACGGACGGCCGGAGGAGAAGGGCTTCCTCCGGCATGTGCACGCGGCGGCCTGCGAGCGCTTTTCCACCGTGCTCGCGCCCGGCGCCGACGCGTTCCACTACGACCATATCCATGTCGATCTCGCCCGCCGTGCCTCGGGCCACACCGTCTGCAAGCCTACGCCGGTAGAGCTGCCATTGCCGCCGATGTCGCAGGGTGTGCCGGTGGCGCGCGGGCCTTACGTGATTCCTTCGAGCAATGTAGCGACGCGCCCGCCCGCGCCGCCGCTGGTCGGACCGATGGTGATTGCGCGCGAGCCGATACGACCCGCCGGCGCACCCATGATGCTCGGCCCGGAAGCGCCACGCTCCGGCGCGCCGACGCCGGTCGAGGCGCGGGTATTGCAGTCGCTCGGTACGCCGGGCGCGATCGAGCGGCAGCCTGCTGATCGCCCCCCTGTGCCGGTGATGAACCGCCCGGTGCCGCCGGCGAACATTCCGACCGCGCGGCGCTCGCCCGATGCGCTCGTTACCGGCTCGACCGGCGAGATAAAAAGTCCCGGCAAGGCCGGAAGCGACTTGATGAGTCCGGACCCGATCGCGCAGCGGAAGGAAATCCCCTCGGGAACAGCCTCGGTGTTCGATCTCCCGCGCGCCAAGCCGGGGGAGGATTGAGCCCGACAATTTTCAGCACGCGACCCCCGCTATTCACAAGCTCATCTTGTATAGGTGCTTTCTTAAATTAACTAATGAAATCATATAGTTCAATGAACACGCCCCACAGCTTCCCCACAGCTTCCCCACAGGTTTTCCACGAGGTTTACGGAAGCGATCGAAGATAGAAAGACTGACCCGCATTCCAGACCGTGCCTTACGGCGCACCTCGTTCACCGCGAACTGCAACGGCAAGCGGGCCGCAAGGCTTTGCCGCGGAAGCAGGATCGATTCCGTCAGCCCGGAAGTTGACGGCGAACGCGGGACGGCCGGAGGCTTTAATGGCCGGCGGGGCTGTTCCAGCTGTAGCCGGGCTTGCCGTAATAGAAACCGTTGGAGAACGGTGCGGTCGGCTTGACGGCATCGAGCCGGGCCGCGGCCTCCTGCACGGCGATCTGCCGGTCGAGGACGGAACGAAAGACCGATGCGACCTCCACAATGTCGCAGCTGTGCGGCGACAGGCGGAAGCGCGAGACGCCCATCGCATGCAGGTCCGGCACCTCGCTGATCAAGTTGAGATAGTCGTGCGAGAGGGTCTGGATGCCGTTCACGGCGAGGAAAGGTCGCCCGTCGAGCGTCTTCAGCTCCAGGCCGTCGGGATCGTTCTCGCAAACGAAGCGGCAGCTGTCCTTGGTGCGTCCGTGGACGCGGGCATGATAGCAGCGTGCGGACAGGGCCAGCGGCAGACGTCCGAAGACCTGGACTTCGATCGTCACGTCGAGATCCCGCGTCCCCTCGCACAGAGCGCGGATGGCAGGGGCCGGCATCTCGGCGGGAAGACAGACATTCCGTGCGCCTCTTTCGGCAAGGAACGAGACGGTCCGCTCATTGTAGACGTTCATGAACGGCCCGATATGGTGCGCGCGTCCGCGCAGGTGAATGAGGGCGGAGCCGTCATTGGCCTCCACGAGAAATTCTTTCGAAGCGCAGATGTTCTGCACGAGTTTCCGGTCAAGCTTCAGCACGACTTCGGACAGCGTCGAGAACACGACGGTCTTGCCGGCCGCCGACAGCCGCTCGGCCACCGCTTCGTAATGCGGCTCGAACAGCGGAGCGCGCTTCGAACACACGGTCTCGCCGAGATAGACGGTGGCCACGGGGGCCTCATCGGCGATGCGGAAGTAGAAGTCGCGCCAGCGCTCCGGCTGCCAGTTGAATAAAACGGGGCCGAGCGTGATCTCGGCCGCCTGCTCGCGCACCGCTACCTCCATGTCTTGCTGCGGAAGGCGCCTTCCGTCTCCCGCTGCCCCTCGGTCAGCGCCAAGAGGCTCGCGAGGCCCGCCTCGCGGCCCGCCAGGATGTCGTCCACCGCTTTGCGGAACGCGGACACGACCGCCTTGACGTAAGCGCGACTGCGCTGGCGGCCCTCGATCTTGAGCGCCGTCACCCCGGCACGCATGAGATCGGGCAAGAGCGCCGATAGGTTGAGGCTGACCGGCTCCTCAAATGCGTAATAGCCGCCGGCCTTGGCGCTGCACAGGTAGCGGCCTTTGCAGATGGTCGGATAGCCGGCGCTTTCGCCGCAGGCAAACCGGTCGATCACGAACTGGCCGAGCTTGATCGTCAGGTTGCGTTCGGCGTCCTCTTCGTAGCGCACGTCCGCCGCCGGCGAGCACACCCCGTCCATGTTGGTCGACATGCCGGTGGCGTAATTGGTGAGGCTGCAGCGCCCCTCGGCCATCATGCCGATATTGCCGAAGATGAACGCTTCGATTTCGCAGGGAATCTGCCGGTGGATGTCGGCGATC
>JAUSIF010000373.1 GCA_030648135.1 Xanthobacteraceae bacterium | reverse complement strand
GATCGCCGCTCATGGAGGCAACATGCCGATCGCCAGATTTTCGTTTCCGAAGCAGTGGGAAGATTGGACCAATTGGATCTTGGGCATCTGGCTCTGCATCTCGCCGTGGGCGCTGCACTTCGAGAGCGAAACCACGCTGGTGGAGAACGCGGTCGCGGTCGGATTCCTGCTGATTCTGGCGGTGGTCGTGGAATTATCCAGCTTTCGGCTCTGGGAGGAATGGATCAACGTCGTTTTGGGCGCGTGGCTCCTGGTCTCGCCCTGGGCCTTGGGTTCCGCGCGGTTCGCGGCGAATGCCGATTTCGTCTTGGTCGGCGTTCTGGTCCTGGCCTTGGCGCTCTATGAAATCTGGGACGTGCGCCGTAATCCGGCCGATCGAACCTAGATCGGCGGTTCGCGACCGATCGTGTTAAGGTTTTGATCTTCGGCATTGCCATGGCCCGCACCCGCGCGACTTACATCTGCCAAGCCTGCGGCGCGGTGGTGTTGTTGGGCAGTGCGGCTCATTCGGCCGCAGCGTGATGGCGCTTTTCGTGCCTATCTTCCAGGCGGGTAAGCCACACGACCGCCACAGCGACAACAACCAATAGCAGCGGTGCGCCGAACAAGGCATAAAGCTCAAAAGCGGTCATTCGCGCAGTCTCCCGAGAATACGTCTTGCCAACATATGTAGGGCAACGCCGAGTAAAAGCCAAACCAAGGTCGCGAGCGCGAAGGCACCTGTCGATATGGTTCTCAATGTCGGCAAACCGAACACTACGGCGACCATAGGCGCGATCACCCCGGTTACGACGGTGGCTGCAGCGAGGGTGTTGAGCCACGTCGCCGTCAACTTGGTGCGTTCGTTGCGGATTAAGGCCATTGACGCGTGCCCAATACATCCATGACCGTTTCTCTCAGCAACTCATAGGTCACGCTGCTGCGCGCGGTCATTAACACTGAAGACCAGAATCAAAAGAATAAACCAGCCTCCCCCTAACGACGAAGAAGAAGTGTAGCATTCCAGTCGCCACTTGATAACGTGACTTCCTGAATCGCAAATTTGAGTCTCCTGACTTCACATGGCCCGCACCCGCGCGACTTACATCTGCCAGGCCTGCGGCGCGGTCGCCCCGCGCTGGCAGGGCAAGTGCGAGGCTTGTGGCGGCTGGAACACCATCATCGAGGAAACCGCCGCGGCGGCGGCGGTGCCGGTGGCGCAGCGCACCAAGCGCAAGGGCCGCGTCATGCAGCTCGAGTCCTTGTCCGGCAAGGGCGAGGAGGCGCCGCGGCTCGCCTCCGGGCTCAAGGAATTCGACCGGGTGATCGGCGGCGGCTTCGTGCACGGCTCGGTGGTGCTGCTCGGCGGCGATCCCGGCATCGGGAAATCCACCATCCTGATCGAGGTGGCTGCCGCGCTCGCCGGCAAGGGCCGCCGGGTGGTCTATGTCTCCGGCGAGGAGGCGATCGGGCAGGTGCGCATGCGCGCCGAGCGGCTCTCGCTCAAGGCCGCAAATGTGGAGCTCGCGGCCGAGACCAATGTGGAGGATATAATCGCGACGCTCTCGGAAGGCCCCGCCCCCACCCTGGTGGTGATCGATTCCATCCAAACCATGTGGACCGAGACGGTGGAATCCGCGCCCGGCACGGTGACGCAGGTGCGCGGCGCGGCGCAGGCGCTGTTGCGCTTCGCCAAGAAGAGCGGCGCCGCCGTGGTGCTCGTCGGTCACGTCACCAAGGACGGCCAGATCGCGGGCCCGCGCGTGGTCGAGCACATGGTGGATGCGGTGCTCTCCTTCGAGGGCGAAGGCAGCCATCAGTTCCGCATCCTGCGCGCGCTCAAGAACCGCTTCGGCCCGACCGACGAGATCGGCGTGTTCGAAATGACCGGCCGCGGCCTCGCCGAGGTGGAGAACCCGTCGGCGCTGTTTCTCTCCGACCGCGATCTGGGCAGCCCCGGCACCGCGGTGTTCGCCGGCATCGAGGGCACGCGGCCTTTGCTGGTGGAAATCCAGGCGCTGGTGGCGCCCACCACCTTGGGCACGCCGCGCCGCGCCGTGGTGGGCGCCGATCCCAACCGCTTGTCCATGATCCTCGCGGTCTTGGAGGCGCGCTGCGGGGTGCGGATGGGCGGCCACGACGTCTATCTCAATGTTGCCGGCGGCTTGCGCATCTTGGAGCCCGCGGCCGATCTCGCGGTGGCCGCCGCACTCGTATCCTCGCTGTCGGGCTCGGCGCTGCCGCATGACGCGGTCTATTTCGGCGAAATCAGCCTCACCGGGGCGGTGCGGGCGGTGCCGCAGGCGGCGGCGCGGCTGAAGGAGGCGGTAAAGCTCGGCTTTACCCGCGCCGTGGTACCGGAATCGGGGCAGGCCGAGGGCGTGGACGGAATCGCCCTTTCCTCCGTGGCCGCGCTCGACCGGCTGGTGGCCGAGATCGCCGCCCGCGCGCCGCGCACGCTCCGGGCCGCCGCCGGACGGGGAGAAGACGGATGACGCCGCCGCCGGGCGGGGTTATATAGCTCGCGCCAGGCCGGCCCGAGTCGGAAACGCTAGGAATCGCAAGGCTTTCATGCCCCTCACTTTGCTCGATCTCGGATTGCTCGCGGTCATGCTGATCTCGGGCCTGCTCGCCATGGTGCGGGGCTTCATGCGCGAGATCCTATCAATCGCGGCCTGGCTGATCGCGGCGGCGGTGACCCTCTACGGCTTCGCCCGGGCCGAAATCTTCGTAAAGCAATATGTCACCAACGAGCTGGTCGCCAAGGCGGTTGCCGGCCTCGGCCTGTTTCTGCTCACGCTGCTCATCGTCTCATTGTTCACGGTTAAGATTTCCGACCTCGTCCTCGACAGCCGCGTGGGCGCGCTCGACCGCTCGCTCGGCTTTCTGTTCGGGCTCGCCCGCGGCCTCATCATCATGGTGGTCGTATTCCTGTTCTTCTCCTGGCTGGTGCCTCAGAAAAGCCAGCCCGAATGGGTAAAAGGCGCCCGTTCGCGGGTGGTGCTGCAGGGAACCGGCGATTGGCTGTTGTCGGTCTTGCCGGACGACCCGGAGACCGCCTTCTTGAAGCGGTTGCGACGGCCGAAGAAGGGCGACGAGCCGGCGGAACCCACGGCGGCGCCGCCGGCGAAACGCACGGAGACGAGTCCCACGGCGCCGCGCGTTGCGGCCGAAGGCGAGCAGACGTACAAGCGACCGGACCGGCAGAGATTCGAACAATTGCTCGAGAGCACGCGCGGCACCCAGCAGTGACTCTCGGATCGGAGGACGAGCATGGACGCAGCCGACCGCCTAGCTGCGAATGATCTCGCCTTTGACGCGGACGGCGACCGCCTGCGCGAGGAGTGCGGCGTATTCGGCATCTATAATCATACCGATGCCGCCACCATCACCGCGCTCGGCCTGCACGCGCTGCAACACCGCGGCCAGGAGGCGGCCGGCATCGTCAGCTACGACGGCAAGCGGTTCCATTCCGAGCGCCGGCTCGGCCTGGTCGGCGATACCTTCTCCAAGCGCAGCGTGATCGACCTCCTGCCCGGCTCGTCCACCATCGGCCATGTGCGCTATTCCACCACCGGCGGCACCATTTTGCGCAACGTGCAGCCGCTGTTCTCCGAATTCGATACCGGCGGCTTCGCCATCGGCCACAACGGCAATCTCACCAACGGCCTCACGCTACGCCGCCAGCTGGTGCGCGACGGCGCCATCATGCAATCCACCAGCGACACCGAGGTGGTGCTGCATCTGGTCGCGCGCTCCAAAATGCCGCGCTTCGTCGAGCGCTTCATCGACGCGCTGCGCCAACTCGAAGGTGCCTACGCCTTCGTCGGCCTCACCAACAAGAAGCTGGTGGGCGCGCGCGACCCGCTCGGCATCCGGCCGCTGGTGCTGGGCGAACTCGACGGCTCGCCGATCCTGGCGTCGGAGACCTGCGCGCTCGACATCATCAATGCGAAATACGTGCGCGACATCGAGAACGGCGAGGTGGTGGTGATCGACGCCGAAGGCATGCAGTCGATCAAGCCGTTCCCGCCGATGGTGCCCAGGCCCTGCATCTTCGAATATATCTATTTCGCCCGGCCCGATTCCATCGTCGGCGGCCGCAGCGTCTACGAGATCCGCAAAAAACTCGGCATTCAGCTCGCGATCGAGGCGCCGGCGGAGGCCGACGTGGTGGTGCCGGTGCCGGATTCCGGCGTGCCGGCAGCCACCGGCTACGGCCAGCAGGCCGGCCTGCCCTACGAGTTCGGCATCATCCGCAACCATTATGTCGGGCGCACCTTCATCGAGCCGGCGCAGAACATCCGCGAGCTCGGCGTGCGCCTGAAGCACTCCTCCAACCGCGCGGTGGTGAAAGGCAAGCGCATCGTGCTGATCGACGACTCACTGGTGCGCGGCACCACCTCGGTGAAGATCGTGCGCATGATGCGCGAAGCCGGCGCGCGCGAGGTGCATTTCCGCATCGCTTCTCCGCCGATTACGCACTCCGACTATTACGGCATCGACACGCCCGAGCGCGACAAGCTCTTGGCCGCCACCCACGATCTCGAAGGCATGCGCAAATATATCGGCGCGGATTCGCTCGCCTTCCTCTCGATCGAGGGCCTCTATCGCGCCATGGGTCACGAGCGGCGCACTCCGGAGCGGCCGCAATATACCGACCACTGCTTCACCGGCGAATATCCGACGCCGCTCACCGACATCACCGGCGAGATGGGCGGCCCGCGGCAATTGTCGCTCTTGGCCGAGGCGGTTTGATCGCCTTCCTTCACTGATATCCGATGGCGAAACCCCTCGCCGCAAAGATCGCGCTCGTCACCGGCGCCTCGCGCGGGCTCGGCAAGGCCACCGCGCTGGCGTTGGCGCGCGCCGGCGCGCATGTGGTGGCGCTCGCCCGCACCGTCGGCGGGCTCGAGGAACTGGACGACGCGATCAAGCAAGAGGGCGGCGGCGCCACGCTGGTGCCGGCCGATTTGCGCGATTTCGATGCGCTCGACCGGCTGGGCGCGGCGCTGCACGAGCGCTACGGCCGGCTCGACGTGCTCGTGGGCAATGCCGGGGTGTCCGGCAATCTCTCTCCGCTCGGCCATGTGGAGCCGAAGGATTGGGACGAGGTCATCGCGGTGAACATCACCGCCAATTGGCGGCTCATTCGCTCGC
>JAUSIF010000369.1 GCA_030648135.1 Xanthobacteraceae bacterium | reverse complement strand
CGAAGATCGACAGCCGCACCATCCTCAACGAGCAAGGCGCCGAACAGCTCCTCGGCCAGGGCGACATGCTCTACATGGCGGGCGGCGGGCGCATTTCGCGCGTGCACGGCCCGTTCGTCTCCGACCGGGAACTCGAGCGGGTGGTCGCCCATATCAAGGAACAGGGCGTGCCCGAATATTGCGAGGCCGTCACCGCCGAGCCGGAGGATGAGGACGGCGCCGTGTTCGACAAAGGCTACTTTAGCGACGAGAGCGGCGATCTCTATCAAAAGGCGGTCGCGATCGTGCTGCGTGACCGCAAGGCTTCGACCAGCTATGTCCAGCGCCGCCTGCAGATCGGCTACAACCGTGCGGCGTCCATCATCGAGCGAATGGAGAAGGAAGGCATCGTCGGCCCCGCCAATCACGCCGGCAAACGCGAAATCTTGGTTGGGGAGCGCGCCGAAGAAGCCTATTGACCGAAAGGCTTCACGGTCGCCAAATCGCCACAGCCGACCACTATGAATCGGCTGGGCTTCAAGCTTTCCCCGGCCCGGAGGAAAATATGCGTCGAGGCGTTGCAGAGGCGTGGATGACGATTGTGGCGGGCGTGGTCTCCACCGTGATATTGGGCCATCCGCTCAGCGTCTCCGCCCAAGCCCTTCCTTCAGCGCAGACCCTGCCTGCCGTCGTTCCGCTGCCGCCGCCGCCTCCGTTGCCAAAAGAAGACGGTTCGGCTCCACAGAACCTGGTTGGTTCAGGACCCGCCTCACCGAGCGCTCCGCAGACGACGACACCGGCAGTACCGGCCGCAGCGACCCCCGGGGGTATCATCAGTCGTCCGAATCTGCCGCAAGGCATCGAGGCCCCGCCCGGCCAGAACATCGCCACCGCCTTCGACGCGGCGCAAAGGTCGACGGTCGAGCGGATCAATACCTATTTCAATGCCATCACCACGCTCGTCGGCAACTTCGTCCAGGTCGGGCCGGACGGCTCGCGTTCCGAAGGCGAGTTCTACCTCCAGAAACCGGGCAAGGTTCGCTTCGATTATGATCCCCCCAGCCCGGTAGAGTTGATTTCCGACGGTGATTCGGTCGTGGTCCGCGACCGCAAGCTCGCGACCCAGGATCTCTATCCATTGTCGCAGACGCCGCTGCGCTTTCTGCTGTCGAATAAGATCGACCTGCTCAAGGATTCCAATATTGTCGGCGTCTATCAGGACGATATCTTCATCACCGTCGTCATCGAGGAAAAGCACGCCGTCGTCGGTACGCACCGGCTGATGATCATGTTCGGCGCGCAGGATTCACAGTTGAAGCAGTGGACCGTGACCGACCCGCAGGGCTATGACACTACGGTGGCGGTATTCAATCTCAACCTGACCCAGAAGCCCGATCCCAGTCTGTTCAAGATCACCTACGAGCGCGCGCTGCAGTGATCCCATAGCCGCGGAGGCTGGCTGATCGAGCCGCGGCGCTGATCGCCCTGATTGCCGCCGCCCGTCTGCATGCGTCTCGTCGTCGCGACATGGAACGTCAACTCGGTGCGGCTGCGTCTGCCGCTCATCGAACGCTTCGTGGCGCTCCATGCTCCTGACCTGCTTTGCTTGCAAGAGACGAAATGCCCGGACGACCGTTTTCCGCACGCGGACTTCGCCCGCTTCGGGTTCGAGCACATTGCGCTGCATGGACAGAAGGGCTGGCACGGCGTTGCCATAGCTTCGCGCCGGCCGTTTGCGGAAATTGCGCGCGAGCACTTTTGTGGCCGAGATGATGCCCGTCATCTCGCGGTGACGCTTGGTGCCGACTCGGGTCTCATCAAATCATTGACGATTCACAATTTTTATATCCCGGCCGGCGGCGACACGCCCGACCCCGCGATCAACGACAAGTTCGCTCACAAGCTTGCTTTCCTCGATGAGCTCAAGGATTCGACCGCTTGCCGCGACGCGGCTGCGGGTGCGCGATCGCTGCTGGTGGGTGATTTGAACGTCGCGCCGCTCGAGCACGACGTGTGGAATCATCGCCAATTGCTCGATGTCGTCAGCCATACACCGGTCGAAGTCGATAAGCTCGGCACGCTGCAGCGGGCCGGAGGCTGGATCGACGTCATGCGCGGCTTCGTCCCCGAGCCGACGAAACTCTACACCTGGTGGAGCTACCGCTCGCCTGACTGGGCCGCGGCCGACAAGGGCCGCCGTCTCGACCATATTTGGGCGAGCCCGGCACTCGAACGGGCTATGCGGGAGATGACGGTCATGCGTGAGGCGCGTGGATGGCAGCGGCCATCCGACCATGTTCCGGTCGTGGCGAGCTTCGATCTCTAGCGCATTTCCCGGCGAAGTGGGAACCGGTTCGCTGTAAGAAAATGCGTCAATATAAGAATACTAGAGCGGTTTCCGATTCGACTTATTCGGAAACCACTTTAACGGACCATGTCCGCGCGGATCAGCGGCTGAACAAAGGCGCCACCAGATCGAGTTCGTCGAGCGCCGCGCCTACTCGTTTAGAGATCATTCTTCTCAGCGCTTCGGCAGCTCCGGGTTCGCCCTCGAGCATGCGTAAAAATACGCTGCGGGAAATGCGCAGCACCATCGAGGATTCCAGCGCGGTCGCGGTCGCAGGTCGCATGCTATCGACGATCAGGGCCATCTCGCCGATGAGCGTGCCTGGCCGTGCGATCGCGCCGTCGCGGGCCGTCCGGTCGCGCGTGCTTTGCAGCATGATGGCGCCGTGCATGACGACATAACCGCTGTCAGCCGGCGCGCCCTCCTCGAACAGCATCTCGCCGCCTTGGATGCGGATCGATTCGGCGCTGATCGCGAGGATTCGTAATGCTTCCCGGCCCAAAATATGCAGCGTCGGAACGCGGTCGAGAAAATCGATGTCGTCTTCGAGCGCCATCGGTTACGGCACAAGCTTGTAGCCACCGGCTTCGGTAACGAGCAACATGGCGCTGGTGGGATCCTTCTCGATCTTCTGGCGCAGGCGGTAGATGTGGGTCTCCAGCGTGTGCGTGGTTACGCCGGAATTGTAGCCCCAGACCTCTTGCAACAGCACCTCCCGCGACACCGGCCGCTGCCCGGCCCGGTAGAGATAGCGCAGGATCGCCGTCTCCTTGTCGGTAAGGCGGATTTTCGAGCCGCGTTCGTTGACGAGAAGTTTGGCGCCGGGCCGGAAGCTGTAGGGCCCGATCGGAAATACCGCATCCTCGCTCGCCTCGTGGCTACGGAGCTGCGCGCGGATGCG
>JAUSIF010000357.1 GCA_030648135.1 Xanthobacteraceae bacterium | reverse complement strand
GGGTGGTCCTCGACCGGTGGTCCTCGACCGGTGGTCCTCGACCGGTGGGTCAAGAGCACGCGGACGTGGCCCCGCGCCGTGGGAGCCTGCAAGGCTTGTGCTGGTGGTGGCGGTTATCCTGATCGTCGGAGGATTTCTAATAGGGAGATCGATGACATGAACACAACCTTGGCAGATGAAATCGACAACGCGCTTGTTAACCTGACGCTCCTTCTTGACAAGGCCGAGATAGAACTAGAACGCGCTGATTTGCCGCCAGAGTGGGACGACGATTTAACGGTCGCGATTGATGCGGTGCAGGATGCGAAGTCCGACATAGGCGGCGCATCCGACTTAGATGGCCATATTGATACCGTCAACTCAATGCTCAGGGCGATAAGCTCCCACGACAGGAGGAATATATGAACGTCGCCGAGCGCGTGGCTGAGCTGGAGGCCGAAGTCGCCGCGCTGCGCGCGGTGCAGGCCGAGGATCGGCGCTGGATCAAGGAACTGGAGGCGTCGACCACGCGCGCTCAGGACGATGCCGCGGCTGCGCTAACGCGCACTCCCGCCAACGCCCGTGCTGCCGCGGAGTACGCCAGGGGCGTGGAGGATGCGGCGAAGGTCGCTGAGACCTACCAGCGAGACGCTTCCTTCGACGATTCCCAGGTCGGCGCCGGTGAACACAATGCCAATCAGGCGAATATTGCCGCCGCCATTCGCGCCCTCTCCCCCTCGCCCTCTCCGGCGGACGGCTGGAGAACAATGGACAGCGCGCCGCAGAAAGAGCCGATATTGCTCCTGCTTGGCGAGACCGTCCCACACACTCCGGACGTGCGGGTTGGGGTGTTCATTGATCAGCCATCAGCAGCTGAACTTGGGTATGACGATGTTGAAGCTGATGGCGGTTGGCTCATCTGGAATACCGAGAGCGACTTCTACGTTATCGCGTTCGGCTATGCACTCCGATGGGCCAAACTTCCCCCGCCACCGGCGGCAGAGGAGGGGCGGTGATGGTTGAGGTTCTTTTCTGGGTATTCCTCGGGGCGCTGCGCCACCGAGTGACACATTCGCGACACAGCCCCGTTCTTCTGCCGTTCCACGTGGAACACCCCCAGAAACGACAAGAGCCCCGCCAGCCGGTGAGGGCCGAGCGGGGCGGATGTTGCATAGTAAGTTTGCAAACGACTTTTTGACGGATGGTTTCTGACTTTCGGCCTCACCCCTCGTGACCGGCCGTCTCATCGACCGCCTGCCGGTACAGCTCGGGCGTCATGCGGATCAGCCGGCACACATAGCCGTCCGTGACGATGGCCACGGCAACGCCCGCAGGAGCGCCGGTGACGACCAAGAGGCCATCGACCGGGAAGAGCGGCTGGCTGGCGAGCACAGACGCTCGGTCGAAAATGCGTTGGGCGAGCTGGCCAGACCAGCGCTCCATCTTGAGAGCGCCCGAGTAGCGCGCGCCCGCTTCCCGACCGGCGAGGAATAGCCATTGGTGTTCGGTCTGGCAGGCGGTCTGCGCCCGCGCCGGCCACGGGCCGAACAGCCCGAACAGGATCAGCCCGAGGGCGAGCGCGGCGAGGAGGGCCCAGCGCATTTATTGACTAGGGCTCGTCTGCCGGCCCAAGGCGGCGATCTATGAGCCTGTCGATCTTTCGGCCGAGATCAGCGACCGCCGCGCGCATGTCGTTAGTCGCAACTGACTGGTTAATGATCTGGGCCTGGATAACAGCAATGTTCCGGTCGCTGGAGTTGTACTGCAACTCGCGAGCGGCAGCGCGAATGTCCTCCGCGGCCTGCTCTGCCGCAAAGGTGATCGCTCGCCCCTCCAAGTCCTTGATCCGCTCGTCGGTGGCGGCCTGCCACCCCGAGACTGAAAGCGCGATGTAGAGAAGGATGCCAACGCCGGACATGCCGGTGCCGATAGCGCCCCAGAGGATCGGCCAAGACAACGCCAATGGACGATTGAACCAAGCTTGTTCTTCGATCATCACGTTCGGCGGTGGAGTGTCTCTCCACCGCCCTCCAGGTTTGGCTTCAGGCCGCGACGACGTTGCCATTGGCCAGATGCTCCGCAGCCTCGGCCTCGGTCATATTGACCCAGACAGGCACGGTTTCGGTGCTCGCCGCCAAGGCTCCGCCCTTCCAGGTGAACGCCTTGACAACGCGATAGCGAATGTTCGGCCCAGGCTGTCCAGGCTGCCCATACTGTCCAGGCTGCCCAGCGTTCCGTGCATTCTGCCCGTACAGCCCGGCGTTCCGTGCATTCCGCTCGTCTTGTTCGTTAATTTCGGTAGTTCCTTCTCAAAGATGCCGGGGAGCCGCCCCGGCGCGGATTACACTAACCATTGATCGAAGCCGGCCAGCATTAAGAGGCCGCCTCCACTACACAGCCATGCGGCCACGGCCGACCGGCGCCCTGATATTTCCTTTGGGCCGAGCGGCCCGCCGTGGGTCACGTTGATCGTCTTCCACAGCCCCGCCCCGATAAGCAGGCAGACAACGCCGGGGACGATGAGAAGGACAGCTATCATCACGGCCTCGCCAACCCAAACCAATGCAACGGGCGCAGGCCCTCTTTCAGCCGGCCATACAGCGTCCACACAATGAACACCACGGAGCCCATTAGGCCGCCGGCCGTCACATAGTCGAAGGTGGACAGCGAGAATGCCTGGAACATGCCGGCGAGCTGGTTGACGATGGTAAAGAGGGTCGTGATCAGCGCCATCGTACCCATGACGACGATGCGCGATTTGAGCACTGGCTCCGCACCGAGGTCATTGACCATGACCGGATCGGCCTTGGCTATCTTTTCAATGATCGGTGCCACCGCATCGGCGACTTCCTTGATCGACTTGCCGGTTGCCGGTTGCGCGCGGAGGGCGTTGATAATCTCCGGGCCGATAGTTTCCAGGATTTTCCCGGCGATAGGGAAGCGGGCGGAGACCGCCGCGCCAACGAGCTTTCCGTCACCGATGGGCATTGTTGGTTATCCTTAGATTGGCGAAGAGACGCCGAGCAGTGGCAGCGCCTTGGCGATCACAATCAGCACCGCAATCAGGATGACGATGACGAGCGCGATTTGTTTCAGGGCGGCATTCATCGGGATCATGTTCAGGAGCAGCGTCACCAGATAGGCGACGACACCGACAACCACGATAACGATGAGCAGGCCGATCAGTCCTTCGATCATGGGAGGTTCCTCTCAGAAGACGTGAAAGACAAAGTGAAGAACGGCCACCACAGCGGCCACGACTGCCGGCAGCCCCACGATGGCCAGTGCGGCCACGGGGAAGCCCACTAACGGCGGCATGGCAGGTTCCGGTATCTCCGGCCCCGGAACGTCCGGAGGCGGCCGTACGGGCTCCGCAGGCAGGATGACGGGGCCGGGCACTGGGGCCGGTGGTGCAGGCACAACCACAGGCTTATTCGCCACCGCCAGCGGCGTCATGAACTCCTTCGCCACGCCGGCGATCAGCACCGCCTTGTCGAGGCCGTTGACTACCCGCCGGGCGTTCCGCCAGTCAGCTTTGCTGCCCGAGAAATAGTCCGACAGTTCCTTGCCGGTGAACTTTCCGTAGATCATCCCGTCAAACAGGATCGTAAGGGCAATCGGCATTTCCAGCGCTGCATCCGGGTTGGTCTCAATCCCGAACTTGCGGTAGTTCGCCCGGCCGGTGATCTGCACCAGCCCGCGCCCACGGAACCGATACCCGTCACCGACCTGAGTATTGCCGAGGACCTTGGCAACAGCCATACCAGGCTCGTACTTCTTGAAATAGCTCTTCGGCCCCCGCTCGAAGATCGGCTGCATCGTGTGCGCCGTTTCGTGCTTGACGGTCGCCAGCATGTAGGCCAGCCAACGTAGGTCCGTCAGCTCGCGGCGCTCCCACTCGGCGAGGATAGCTTCTACCCCTGAGACCTGTCCCGTTGACAGCGAGCCGCCGAAGATCTGGCGGGCGGCGGTGTAGAATGCCTTGCGGTCGATCATATCTGCCTCCAGGCGCCGGATGCGAAGGCGTAAAGCTTCATGTTCGTCTCATCGAAGACCAGCGGAATGCGGCCTGAGCCTGCACCGTTGGGGACGCCTGTTGGAGTTCCGCGGCAAGCCGGGATCATCAGGTGCCCATCCGTCGCGTCAGTCGGAATCCGGCCACCGCCCGCCT
>JAUSIF010000356.1 GCA_030648135.1 Xanthobacteraceae bacterium | reverse complement strand
CAATTGGAAGGCACCGAGAACCGCGTCGCGGTGGCCCGGCGCGACTACATCGAGGCGGTGCGCCTGTACAATACCGAACTCAGGACCGTTCCGGGCGTGTTCTGGGCGACCCTGCTCTATCGCAACAACAAGGCGATGGAGACCTTCACCATCGCCGAAGAGCTAATGCGCGTACCAAAACTGCGATTCAACTAAGGCGCGGTGTTGCACGGCTTGCGGCGGGGCAAGTGATGACGGGCGCGATCCACTCGCTCATTCGGCCGGTGAGAGGCGGATTCGCGGTCTTTCTCGCGCTGCTGCTCTTGACCGGCGTTGCGCTCGCGCAGTCGATCGTATTTCCGAAATTGACCGGACGCGTCGTCGACGAGGCGCGTCTGCACGATGCGCAAACGAAGACCGAGATCGAGTCGAAGCTCGCCGCACTCGAGGCCAAGACCACCCACCAGCTTGTGGTGGTCACGCTGCGCTCGCTCAGCGGTCATAGCATCGAGGACTATGGCGTTCAGCTCGGCCGCCACTGGCAGATCGGCCAGAAGGGCAAGAATAATGGCGTCATCCTCATCGTCGCACCCAACGAGCACAAGGTTCGCATCGAGGTGGGCTACGGCCTGGAAGGCGCGCTGCCCGATGCGGTGGCACACCTCATCATCCAGAGTTCGATTCTGCCGCGCTTCAAGGCAAACGACTTTCCCGGCGGCATTCGCCGCGGCGTCGAGGACATCGTGCAGGTGGTCTCGGGCGAGGGCGAGGAATGGAAACGCCGGGCCGTTTCGCAAGTGTCTGCGCGCGCGCCCGACTGGTTTGCATTGATTCCGTTCGGTCTTTTCGGCCTGATCTTTTCATTGATCATCCTGTCGATGCTGCGCGACGTCGGCACCGCGCTCGGCATCATCCCCAAGAAGCGAAAGGGCATGTGGCGCACCCTCGATTATCTGCCGAGCTCCGGCTCGTCCGGATCATCAAGTTCCGGATGGTCGAGCTCCGGTTCGTCGGGCGGTTTCTCCGGCGGCGGCGGATCGTTCGGAGGCGGCGGGTCGTAGGGCAGCTGGTGAGGGCGGCATGAGAATCGGTTCGGACGACGAGAAACGCATCACCGACGCGATCCGCGCGGCGGAAAAGAAGACTGCGGGCGAAATCTTTTGCGTGATGACCCAAGCCTCGAGCGACTACCGGCTGGTGCCGGTCGCCTGGGCGGCGATCGTCGCGCTGTTCGTGCCGTTGCCGCTGCTCTATTTCACGTCGCTATCGGCGACGATGATTTATGTCTTTCAGCTCATCGCCTTTCTTGTGGTGGTGTTCGCGTTCCTGCAACCGACGGTACGGTTTTTCATCGTGCCGCGGCGGGTCTTGCACGACCGGGCGAGTGTCGAAGCGCAACGCCAGTTTGCCGCCCACGGCCTGCACCGCACCGAGGCGCGAACGGGCGTGCTCATCTTCGTTTCGGTCGCCGAGCGTCATGTGGAGGTGGTGGCCGACGTCGGCATCGCCGCGAAGGTCTCGCAAGAGGTATGGGACCGTGCGGTCAAGGCGCTGGTTCAGGCGATCAAGAACGAACGGCCTGCCGACGGCTTCGTGGAGGCGATCCGCATCTGCGGCGAGGTGCTGGCCGAACACTTTCCGCCCGGCGCGAGCACGCGGAATGAACTGCCGGACAAGCTCGTGGTGATGTGAGGTTTATCGCCGCTGTTCGTAACGCATTGTAGCATCGGGTTAAACAACCGCGGCGCCGGGCCGGAATGGACGGTCTCGACAGCGCGCATCGGCGAGCGGACACTTCCGGACGTTAGCCGCCACGATTCGCGCTCCGCGATCGATCAAGAGGCAGCGATGGAAGGCGACGGCTTTCTTGCCAGCAGTCCGGAAAGCGAAATTCGCGCTCTCCTCCGGGAGGCGACGCTTATGCTTGCGGGCAAGCGCGACATACCGCACGATTTTTTTCCGACTCTCCTCGGCCGTGTCGCGCCCGAGGATCTGCCGCACTACTCGGCGCATGAACTCGCCGTACTCACCGAGGCGAGCTTCGAGAATCTGAAGCATCGCGTTTCCGGCAAGCCGAAAATCCGGGTTCAAAATCCGGCCCCGATCGCAGGTGCCAAACGGCTCCAAGCCATCACCGTCATCGAGATCATCAACGACGACATGCCGTTCCTGCTCGATTCGGTGATGGGCGAGCTCAACGAACAAGGCGTTGCCGTGCGCTTGGTGGCGCATCCGATCATCACGGTCGAACGCGATCAAAACGGTAAACTTCTTGCCTGGCTGGGCGGTGCGGCGGCATCCGGGAAAGGACAACGCGAAAGTTTGATCCATGTTCATGTCGAGCGCCTCGACGATTTGCATCGAGAGAAAATCGCGGCGGCGCTCACGACTGTGCTCGCCGATGTGCGGGTCAGCGTTTCCGACTGGAAGGAGATGCTGGCGCGACTGCATGCGACGATCGAAAGTTTGAAAGCCCGCCCGCCGCCGCTGCCGGCCGAGGAGGTCGCGGAAGCCATCGCGTTCCTCGAATGGCTCGCTGCCGACAATTTCTCCTTCCTGGGTTGCCGCGAATACGCGTTCAACGACGCTGCCGATCGCGAGATGCTTGAGCCGGCGTTCGAAAGCGGTCTCGGCATCCTGCGCGGCCGCGAAGTGCGCGTGCTCAGCCGAAGCGGGAAACTTGTCACCACCACGCCGGAGCTGCGCGAGTTCATGCGCCAGCCGGTGGAACTCATCATTACCAAGGCAAACACGCGCTCGCGCGTGCACCGGCGCGTCCATTTGGATTATGTCGGCGTGAAGCGCTTCGACGCCAAGGGCCGGCTCAAGGGCGAGTTCCGCATCGTCGGGCTGTTCACCTCGACGGCCTATACCCGAGCCACGCGCAGCATTCCCTATCTTCGCCGCAAGCTCGACAAGATGCTCGCGCGGGCGGGCTTCGCTCCCGCCAGTCATTCGGGCAAAGCGCTCGCCAATGTGCTCGAAACCTACCCGCGCGACGAGCTGTTTCAGATCGACGACGATCTACTCTATCGCTTCGCGCGCCAAATCCTTCAGCTTGAAGAACGCCCGCGTGTGCGCGTGCTTGCCCGCCGCGACCGTTTCGACCGTTTCGTTTCGATCCTCGTCTATGTGCCGCGTGAGCGCTACGACAGCGCCATACGCATACGCATCGGCAGTTTCCTCGCCGAGACGTACAAGGGCAGGCTCTCGGCGTTCTATCCGTTCTTTCCGGATGGGCCGCTCGCTCGTATCCATTTCCTTATCGGGCGCGACGAAGGCGCGACCCCCAATCCCGACCGCGCGCTGCTCGAAGCCGCGGTCGAGCGCATCGTGCGTAACTGGGGCGACGGCCTCGCGGCGGCGATCGCGTCGACCCATGAGCCGGGCATAGCCCGCGCATTGCAGCGGCGCTATTGCGAGGCTTTCTCGGCGGGTTATCGGGAAGCGTTCACGCCGGAAGCGGCGGTCGGCGACATCCATATCCTGGAGACGCTTACTCCGGACAATCCGATCGCTGTCGGTTTCTATCGCCGGGATCCCGGCACACCCGAGCGGGCGCAGCTCAAGATATTGAGCCATGGACGGCCGATCCCGCTTTCGGCGCGCGTGCCGGTGCTCGAGAACATGGGCTTCACCGTCGTCGATGAGCGCACCTACACGGTCGAGGCGAAAGGCGAAAATTCGAAATGCACTTGGCTCCACGACATGTTGCTGGGCCGGAAAGGCGGCGGTGCGATCGATCTGGAAACGCTCGCGTCACCCCTCGAAGCCTGCCTGATGGCGCTTGCGCGCGAGCAGGCCGAGAACGACGGCTACAATGCGCTCGTGCTCGCCGCCGGCATGCCCTGGCGGGACGTGGCGTTGGTGCGCACGCTGTCTCGCTATCTGCGCCAGGCCAGGGTGCCATTCAGCCAGGATTATCTGTGGACGACGCTCACGCGGCATGCGCCGGTCGCGGCGAAAATCGTGGAACTCTTCCATGCGCGCTTCGATCCGCGACTCGAGATCGAGCCGGTCCAGCGCGCGGTACTGGAGGCCGCGATCGTGGCCGAGATCGAATCCGCGCTCGCTGCGGTCGAGAGCCTGGACGAGGACCGAATCTTGCGCCGCTTCGTCAATCTGGTGACTTCGGCGGTACGCACCAATTTCTACCAGATCGACGCCGACGGGCAGATGAAGCCGACGATCTCGATCAAGTTCGAAAGCCGCAAGATCGAAGAGCTGCCGGCGCCGCGGCCGCTCTATGAGATTTTCGTCTATTCCCCGCGCGTGGAAGGCGTCCATCTGCGTTTTGGCAAGGTGGCGCGCGGAGGCATTCGCTGGTCGGACCGGCCGCAGGATTTCCGCACCGAGGTGTTGGGTCTCGTGAAGGCGCAGCAGGTCAAGAACACGGTCATCGTTCCGGTCGGCTCCAAGGGCGGCTTCGTGCCCAAGAAATTGCCGGCGGGCGGCGCGCGCGAGGCGATCCTGACCGAGGGCACCGCTGCCTACGAGATATTCATCGCCAGCTTGTTGGAGATCACCGACAATATCGGGCCGCAAGGGATCGTCGCTCCGGCGAACGTCGTGCGACATGACGACGACGACCCCAATCACGTGGTGGCGGCCGACAAAGGCACCGCCACCTACACGGACACGGCCAACGGCAACGCGATC